>JAIRYN010000049.1 GCA_031267575.1 Synergistaceae bacterium
TACACCGCAGGTAAAAAACTGTCGGGATATTCGTAACCTCTCTCACTCAATTCACGACAAATCCACTCCCTCGCGGCGTATTTGTCTGCCATTTGCGTATATCCGGGCTTACGGTTGTACAGCTTCAGCCATTGAATTTTCTCGTTGAAAGTTTTGGGATGTTTCAGGTCAAGTTTTTTCCCCATTTTTAATTTGTACATCAGCCGCAAATATAGATCATCTGGGAGCCACGAGAAATAGGTTAAAATTTTTGCAAAAACTTTTCTGGGGTTTTTAATGGCTTTAAGAAGCAACTTCCTCATTCTACTTTTGCCCCACTCCTTGTCGAAACGTAATGTTTGCTCAAACCTCTAACTGAGCTTGGCGCATGGGTTTTGGATATAATAACTATCAAAAGGCATGCCTTTTGATAGTCGCTTTTTAGTTTTTCGAGGATCAGCTTGCTGCGCTTCCATGCCTGGACGAATTTTCGGACACCCACTAGGTGAAAGTTTTAGATGGGTTCTGTGTGTTTTGGGACAAAGCTTATAGAAAAACTTAGGAATTAGTAGCTGTAGGTAAAAGGGAGGGCTTCGGCTCTCCCTAATTTTTTTGCAATGTCGAAATGATTCGTGAGTTTGATTCTCGTTCCAAATTTCTCGTTCCAAATTGCCGTGTGTTCCATCTACAACTCTTTTAAACTTGACATACTCCCACGACTAAAGTTATGGGATTCTAAGATCGACAAAGACAGCCTACTGAAACCGGTCTTACGTCTTCTCCTTTAAGAGTGGATGCCCCCACTCTGAGAATATTTACAGCCGCAGTAAACCCGCGGCAGCCGGGCGGTGAAAGCGACGGGGATCGCAGCCGGAGGAACGGAGAGCATCTGAGCAAGTTCCTCCACGGCGATGGTTTCACCACTTTGGCTTCCGATTAGAACAACTTCATCCCCCACCTCGACCTTCTCCAGGTGCGAAACCCCCACGATGCACTGATCCATACAAACAACGCCTCGGATAGGACAACGCTTGCCCCGTATCAAGACCTCTCCTTTGTTCGACAGGGCACGGCTGTACCCATCCGCGTAACCGATGGGAAGAACGGCGACCCTCTCCGTCTCAGGGGTGATATAGGTCAGACCGTAGCTGATACCCGTCCCAGACGGAAGTTCTCGGAGGGCCCCCACGGATGTTTTAAGTTCAAAGCACGGTTTGAAAGGAATGGAGCGGGGACAAAGGGATGACGGAAGGATGCCGTTCAGAATATGTCCGGGGCGCACCGCGTCACGGTACATATGCGAAAACCCGAACAACAGCGCGCCTGAGTTGCAGCAATGCGTCATGCGGACGTTGATCCCTGCGTTTCTTATCGAATCGGCGATAGCGGAAAAGGTCTCAAACTGGCTGTGGGTATGAGTGAGGTTTCCACTGTCCGCTGTGGAAAAATGAGTGAAGATTCCCTCGAAGTCGATTCCCGGCAGGGAGCTTATCCGTTTCGCCGCTTCGAGGGCGGCGTCGGGCAGAAACCCTAAACGTCCCATGCCGCTGTCCACTTTCATGTGAATATGGGCAGGCCGGTTTTGACGCCGAGCGGCTTTGGAACAGGCCTCCGCCATCGTGAAGTCGGTGACGGTCACACGGATACCCCGCTCAACGTAAACATCGGCCGCGTCATAAGGAGAGCTACCCAGGACCAATACAGGATCCTCGATTCCCGCTTCCTTCAGCTCTATTGCCTCATCTGGGGTGGCCACCGCGAAAAAATCCGCTCCAGCGGTTTTGAGGTTCCAAGCCACAGGGACGGCTCCCATACCGTAAGCGTTGGCTTTTATCACGGAGATGACCCTGGAGTTCGAGGGCTCCTTGATAAACTCACGGATCACGCGATAATTGTGCCTGTAGTTTTCCAGGGAAACTTCCATTCTTGTCGAACGGATACGCATGATGTCTTAGCTTAAAGAAGATGTGACATCCCGCGCTTCTGTGGCCATACCGCGGGTCTCCAGCTTCTCGGCAACGCGCGTTTCCTCCGATCCGCGGATCAGTATCCGGCTTGCGGCGGCGTCCTTGATTTTACGTAAGTCAGCAAGATTTTCTATCTTAGGCATCGCTATCCGATCCTTTCAGCATACTAATACCTATTCATAACCAGCAGGTACGTTTCGCATAGTATTCCTTAATTTGGAACGCGTATAACCATCTACCAGACTTCAGAATCGATCGTAAATTCTGTCTTTATCGGCCACCTCCTTATCGTCGAAACACAATCATTGAAACACAATCATGAAAACGCGATCATCAAAACGCGCAGCCTTGTTACCTACTCCGCTTGATACTCCGTATATAATTCACTATAACACATTGTAGCACATTTATAATAGTTTCTCAGGCATATGACATTCTATTATTTGATGGTCATATCTCGAAGTTCCAACAACAGCATATCCTTCCTAAAAGAGTTCCTCGTAAAACCTAAAAGTTTCTTCGACACAGCGGTCCCAGGAAAAAAGAGCGCAACGTTCTCGTCCCAACTGGATCACGTGTTTTCTAATCTCGCTATTATAGGCGACTCGGCAAAGTTGAGCTGCGAGTTCCTCGCTAGAAGTTGGAGAAAACAACAACGCGGCGTCACCGACCACCTCGGGGATAGAACTTGTGTCACTCGCAACGACTGGACATCCGCAACTCATAGCCTCCAGGAGGGGGAAGCCAAATCCTTCATAAAGAGAGGGAAAAGCCAAGGCTGTCGCGTTTTTATACAAGACCGCCAAAATATCGTCGCCTCCTTCATAACGCATAAATTTATCGGCAATCCCTAATTTATCGAATTGTTCCTTTTCTTTATTTGAAAAAACGGATCCGCCAAAGCAGACCACTCTAAAATCTTTTCTCAAATCAGGCGACAAAGCGAACGCGTTAAGCAAACGGTCGAAGTTTTTGTACGAGTGCCTTGGTCCAACGAATAAGAAATACGGCGTAGAAGGCAAAGACATGTCAGAATTCGACAGAGAAGACAAATCATTGTACCCGTGGTGAATAATCTTCACTTTACAACTGTCTCGAAAACCGTACAAATCTAAAAGGTCGTTTTTTGTCGATTCCGAGATGCAGATCAAAGCGTCAGCTCTTTCAAAAGCTTTTTTCTTCATTTCAAACGTTCTATCCTTGGGGAATAAAGAAGAATAGCGTTCGTGTGTAAAATCATGAACTGTCAAAGCGGCTTTCGCTCTGGGCAATCCGCGGAAATCATAATAAGTAGGGTGATAAAGGCAATTTCTTCCACCTTCACGCGCTTCACGCGCGTATTTCGCTTGAAAAAACTTCCAGAGTTCTTTGTTGATAAAGTTTCGTAGGCGCCCTGTATAACGAACGACGGGAACATTCAAGCCCCAATAGCCCCTATAACGACCTTTCACGCTGTCTAATCCGTAACGATTCAGAAACAAGCCCATGAAAAGGTGAACATTGACACCCTCTCGATCCAAAAGACGAACGATCAACTCGCGGAAATATCTCGATATTCCGCCATAGATCTGTTGGAAAATCATATGATCATAAAAGATATTCATGGCTGAAATTTTTATTTCACCGCTTGGAAGCTATAGAGTGTGCCGGGCGTTTTGAATATTTTATTCAATACTTGACTCAGCAAATAACTGACGCCCGGTATTTCCAAAATATAGCGCGCTCCAGTAGCGAGAGGGAAAAAAGCGAGAGGAAAAAAGTGGAATTTTTGACTTATTTTTCTTGCAAACATTTCTTTGACCTCGCGTTTTCTCAGTGGCGCGTAATTGAGAACCGTGTCCCAAAAAGCGTATGTTTTCAGTTTGGAAAAACCCACAGCCTGAATACAATTTTTATAAAACCGCAAGGGATAGGCGTTTTCTTGTCCTGTCAATCGATGCATGGGGTGATTCGATAAAAAAACCTCCAGATCTCCGTCTTTAAAAACGACATGCTCCCGCAAAGCTAAAAAAAGACCGCGCGGTTTCAGAACTCGATAAACCTCAGCGCACATTTTTTGTAAATTTTCGGCATGATGCAACACTTGTCTCGCGATTACGACGTCAACGCACTCGTCTTGCAGCGGGATTTTTTCACCACAGCCGTCTATGATTTCAAATCTTATACCCGTGCTGTCTTGTATTCTCTCCATAGCTTTACGTCCTGTAACAGCCCCGTCTCCTGGTTCAAGCGCCCAAACCTGATAACCACATTCAGCCAAAGCAAAGGATAAAACCCCATTGCCCGCGCCAAGATCCAAAACGAGGCGGTTCGTCTCCTTTTGAGATAAGATGCGCCGTATTTCGGCAAATTCTTCGCTTTGCTTGTAGCGTAGCGCTGCTTCGACTGGGTTGATGTCCAAATAGGAATCCAGCATCAATTGCCGGTATCGATCATCGTCCCACAGTGTTATCGTCGCTTCTTCGTAGGATAAAGGCAACGTATTGACCTCCTTATAGAGTACTAACCGTCTTCAAAGCTGAATCAAATCTTTCAGGTTCAATATAAACATTTTCTTCCTTTGGCGGAACTGACGTATTATAGGTCTCTCCAATCAAATAATGATAAATATGACCTGTTTGAGAAAGCAAAACTCTGTAACTGGAGTCATGATAGTACTGAGTATTGATTTCAAGCACAGGGGTTCCTGGATCACTGAATATGGAATTTGTCAAGCCGGCGCCATGGATACCGACCACAGTTTTAGCGTTGACAAAAACCTCGATCTGTTTTTCAACTGGTAAGTTTTCCAAATAAACTACGGTAAAATTATACTTATCAAGGAGAGAAAACAAATCCTTTTCATTCAATATTGCGCGATAGGGAGCATTCTGGCGACTGATATAAATATTTTTTTTCTTTTTTTGCCGTGTTGTATAAGGAACAATATTTTTATAAATATCCGTAATCCAGTGGGGCAACCATTGTCTTTGATAATGTCGATACCCTCTAAAGTCGACAAGTCTCCAATTATTTATAAAATCGAACACAATAATTTCTTCTGCTTGAATGAATTGATTTGCAGGGATAATTTGTTCTTCTTTTATTCCCAATAACTTCAACCATTGTTTTTGAAAACTCAGCGTATTGGAGAGAATATAAAAATCAGGGTAAAAATGAGATTTTATGAGCAGAGATAAACATCCTAAACAATCAATGAGCCAATGATAATAATTATTTTCCAACCCCATCAGTCCCAAATGAGCGACTTTTCCTTTTACGTAAGTAACATTTTTAAGAAAACGCCGCCATCGCACTGGAGGTATTTGGGGAGGTCTCGTATGATCCACAATCACTTGTCCGTCACTTGTGTACACTTCTTCTCCAGAGGTATAACACAATCCATTTTTTATGCTGCGGACGTAAAATGGGGGAATAGTGGTATCATATCCTTCAAAAAATCGATGTGATTTCCCTTCTATGTCCAGATAATCAGGTAACGAAAATTTCTCTTTCAGAAAAACCATTTCTTCCGTACATTCTATATATGCTATATCGTGAAAGTGGACTCCTCGATTTTTACGAAATTTGTCTTTGACAGCGCGCCATAAATATCTATATGAAGGCATAATTTAAAATTCTCCCGGGATGATATTTTAAATGTTTGAATGAACTTATGACTACATTTTCGTCTTTATTTGAAGGCAGAACTCTTTGACAACCAGCATCAATTCTTTGCAAAAATCGCAAGATTTGTTGAGGCGCAGATGCCACGCAATCCGATATAAAAGTAGTTTCAAACACTCTTTTGAGTAATAAAGCTCAATGGGTTTATTTCTGCAAACCTCCGCCAGCGCGTCGCCGAATTGGTCGCTCCACTCGGACTCCATAAAAACTTTCCAATACAAAAAATGCCCTGGAATTTTTGGAGGGATTTTCCAAGGTTGTTGACCACCTGCGAAGTGGAGAATAGAATTGCGTATGTCATGATAATTCAACATGCGATTAAAACGCGCTTCCAGAAAGTAAACCTCTCCCGCAAACAATACATTAAGAAAATCTTGATCCGCGAAGTCTGCGACGTGAGCGTAACGTTTGAAAAAGTCAAATCCATCCCGCACCAGGTCATATTTCCTTCGAATACGTTGCAGATTCATTAAAAGCACGCCGGCATTAAAATAATTCTCTGGAATATATCGCATCGCCCAGGTCCGGATTTTCTCATGACTGCGACGATCCGACGTGGCAAATAACTGATCTTTAGCAGCCGCAAGCGAAAAATTGTCTATTGGCGTAGCCCAAAGGTCGGATAAATCAAGGTTGACGACAATATCACAATCAAGGTAAATCGCTTTGGGAAGGTTAAAAAGTTCTGGAATTAGAAGGCGATACAGCGTTCCTCTTGAAAGAATGCGCGTTATCTTATCCGGGTTTCCCGATATGCGGAAAACCCGCTCCGAAACATCGATAAAACTTACGCTCTGTTGCCAGCGCTCCGCTGTGTGCTCAAAGCGATGTCTGTTATCGTCGGTCAAGGTGGCATCGTGCAAAATTGTGACGTGAACTTTGTTTTGTGTATTAGAAAACAACGACGTCATCACGACGCCCGCGTAGCGGGAATAAGTCCCTAAGGGGTCGTAAACGGCCAAGACGACTTGAATAACATTTCTTTCTTCTCTTCCTTCAGGCATGGCAAAAACTCCTTACAGTCGTTTATTCATTTTCCTGTCAATGTTTTTCTGACTCTCTTGAGAAACGCCACCCATGAGGAAGGTAAGCACATGACGCACATCGCGCGCAACTCTCTCTTTATCGTCAGGGCTCTCTGTCCGAACGTCACAATAGGCTGATTCAGAGCGACGGAGCGGCTATACAGATTCTGGTTCTGTTTGACGCTCTTCAAGTACAGCTCATGAAGCTCACCGGGATATTTATCCCTGAAAATGTCCTCTGTAGCCCGTAAAATTCTTTCCGGCTCTTCCATTCCCCAGGGAAAAAATAAGCTTCGCACCACGTCGTTGATGTATTGGCGCGTGTCTGCGTTGATCTGAAAGGCGGCGATGTTCGGATGGAGATACCCCTCTCCGAAGTCGTTTAAAGTGATTTTGTCCGCGACGACGCTGTCGAGCAAAAGTTTTGTGGCGTAGGACGTTGAATACTCCTGGACGGAAAATAAATTCACGTCGTGCAAAACGACGACGGCATCTTCTGTGAGATAGGGAAACACGGAAAGAAAGCTCAGCGTCTCCGCAGGGTGTACGTGAGCGGTATCCAACAACAAAAAATCGACGCCGCCTTTTATAGAGTCTTCGATGACCTCCGATACGTCGACCCCCAGATGAAGATTCCATCTGGATTCATTGGGGAAAAGCTCTCGCGCTCTCCACCCGGACATTTGGGACGGATTTCTATAATATTCCCTCGACCAATCCACTGAATGAACGACTATTTCGATGTTGTCTTTAACAGCATTTAACAAGACACAAGTACTGGCACCTGCCGCGACCCCTATCTCCAATATTTTCTTGGGTTTGAGATATCGTACCAGACCGTTGAGAAAACAACTTTCTTCGTAGGTCATTTCCGACATCTTTTGAACTTTGTCATAGATGTCGTCTACAATGTTTTGTTCGCGTTTTTCAAAAACGATACCCGAGTTCTTCAAGCGCATATGAGAACCTCCGAAGATTCATAAGATATCAACGCTGTGTAATCTTGTGTTTTAAATATCTGCCACACTGTAAAACAACTCTTACGGCACTGGCGGTTTTCTGAATAATTCTCAATAACGCGCGAAACGAAAAAGAAGTCCTATTGTAGCTTCCTGCCCACCATTGAGTTTGAAGGCTTTGAATGCGATACCCCCAAGAATAAGGTAAAAATTCACCGATAATATTTTGAAATTCAATAGGAGATGAAAGAATCATTTTACCTGCATCCAACGGGTCGCTGGAAATGGGAAAATCTCCCCAAACACGCGCTTCATTGGCGCTCGGTTCCAGCCAAAATTTTTTTAACAATCTATATAGCATTTCTTTCTCAAAGCGCCAATCTTCGATAGCCACACATCCTTTTTGCATATATTCGCAATATTCGTCTAAAGTCTTTCTATAAATACTCAATCCCCATTTCTGCAGGGGATTGTTGATTGCTTCTTTTAATACAGGAATAAACGTACCTTTTTCGCCTTTTTCGTACCCTAAAACCACGCCATGAGAACCAGAACACATCGTTTCCATAAAAGCCGCCAATCCCTCAAAACAACTCAATGCTCCCGGATCACCATGGCTGCTGAATACATGATATCCACCATACGCGGAAGTATCGGGCATAGAAGTCAACGCGTAATAAAAACCCTCTGGGCGGATGCCGTCGATTTGTAAAACAAATTTCGCTAATTTTTGCTGCATACGACCGCGCCATCCCAAATCAACGTAACCCCACAGTTCTCTTTCTGCCAAGCCTTCCTGTTTTAAATAAGAAAGGACGTTAGCCCGATGGGAAGATGCCTTAGCAAAAATAAGATTTTCAATTTGAGGATCTTGTAAAAGTGCCTTTAAACGGTCTAAGTTCGCGTTCTTATATATTTTTTCGTTCCACAGAGATTTTAAAAAAGAATATCTTGCAAAGACCTGTTCTGTTTCTGGCAAGGAAATATTCAATCGAGCAAAAACTGTCGAAAATGTAACTTCCTGAAAACCTTCAGTCAACCACGTCGATAAGGCGTCTTCAATATCCTGACACGTTTCTATGGAGGCCGGATACCATGCGTGACGACTTCCATAGAGATAGCGTAGTTCAATAGCGCTGAACGCGCGAGACATTCCGACGATTTTACGCGCAATCTCCAAAAGAACTTCCCCATCACGGGAGACAAAATAAAGGCGTTTTAGTTTTAACTTCACCGATTGAGTTAAAATCCAATGCACATAAGCAATCAAAATTGGCGCCGCAACTCCGGCGGCAACGCTTGTTATGGTTGAGTCGCGTACATTTGAGTTTGGATGTGAGATGCGAACCGCACGAGAGATCCCGGCGAGGAAGGACGAAAAACCACAAGTCGCGAGGGCATATTCTTCCATGATAAGCTCATAACGGTTCAATTTGGCCGGTTCGAGCCTCATGGATTTGCAGCCTGCCCCCTTTGCGCCTAGAAAATCAGCGTTTTCATTGTCTCCTCGATGTAGAATATACTGGCAGGCCACACCCGAAATGTCCGACAAACGTCGAAATAACGTCGTGGAAGTCTTATCTTGTCCCTCTTCATTGGAAACCAACAAGATATCTCCCTCTCGATACACTCCGGTATCGACAAGAATTTGTCGGATATCTTCAGCGGGTAAATACATATCGGAAAGGAAAGCTATTCTCCTTCCTCGCGCTCTTTCGGCGTCTATCATCATGGTTGTGATGGGTATCCCGACAGAAAATCTTTTTTCGAGTTCGCGTTCTTTTTGCCGCGCATAGAACAAACTGTTGGATGGCAGGTGTAACATATCTTCCAATTCGCGATAGACGTCGTTCAGGTTCCCCTTGGCGCCGTGGGAAATATACGCTTTTTGCTCCGCCCGCGCCCGGCATTCCATGAATTGTATTTCTTCTAAAGAGGAAAATTCCGCCTTCTTTTTTACCTCTCCGGCCAATAGGAGAAACAAAGAGGTCGGTTTCCCCACAAGCCTTGTAATCGTCGTGTCATAGACATCAAAAGAAGCTACGCGACAAATCATTCAGATGATGCTCCTTTTTGTGCCACCGCTAATATATTTGGAGTAAAAACAAACGCGTATTGTTCCATTTGTTGCGGAGAATATCCAAATTCCCACATGAAATTTCTTTTCCACCAGCTACGAAAAAGACGAGATTTTCTATGGTGAAGGTAATGCCTTAGATTTTTTCGAGAATCAGAGCTCCAATAGGTCAACCCCCAATAAACTAAACCTCGCCAAGATGGTTCAGGAAGATCTTTGCCAATGTTTTGGATAGCAAAAGAATTAAACCCCGCGTTTACACAAACAAATTGAAGAGAGTGAGACGTAAAACTAGAATGATGCGTGTAATCATTATAGCGAAAATAAAGACCAAAAGGTGAACACGCATTCGGAACCTGTAGTATGAGTTTCCCATCAGGGCGCAACGCCGAATAAATCGCTCTCAAAAAACCTATTTGTTTTTCTACGGGAATATGTTCCAAAACATCCAGCAACAAAACGACATCGTAGGTCTGGGGGAAACCTCCAAGGTAGCCCTCAGTGTTGTCGGTAAGAGTCACCTGCAACCCTTTGCTCAAAGAACTTTCGTACTGTGCCGCGTCTCTTTCGATGCCATGTAAGTTTGCAAATCCCATATGTTTTAAAGCAAGCAGAGCGAAACCTGTTCCACACCCCACATCAAGTATGGGCGTGGATGGAGGAGTATCCTTCAATAACGGAGACAGGAAACTTTTGCAATACGAAATCATTTGTGTTTGATGTTCCGCGGTATCATCGTGCCAAAATCGATAATAGACGCTGTAATCATAATCGTTCATTGAGTTAGCTCCGCCTTTTTTATTGAAGGGGCAGAGTATACGATTCCTCCCCAATTGGCATTCCAATTCAATACTTCATGAGAATACAAAACCTCAAAAGGAGACACTTCAAAAACGACGTCATAATCTCTATGAGCCGTTTCCTGGTTGCCTGTACCTACCGCAAATCCGCAATGGTACGATCCTGGAGCCAAACGATGATCCCTAACTTCTACGATATACTCCGCCGTTTCGTTTTGCTTCATATTCAGCGTAGAATCCGTGAAAAAACTTCCAATAGGGTACGCATAATCACTAAAAATCGTCGCGCTCACTCTGGAAGCGGTGATGTCGCGTTTTGCTTTCAATGTCATTCGAAAGCGTAAGGGCGTGTTGGTAGTAATCCCTTTTTCAGGTAGATCAACATAAACCCTACTGATCACCACTTCTTGCGAATAATAGAATTTTCGGGGCAATGTTTCGAGGTCTTCCATATTTTGAAGCGGTTTTGCCTGAAGCACATAAAAATCAACGGCTTTTTTCGTTTCGTCCGCAAAAATCAGCTTCCCTTTTTCCAAGACGAACACCCGCTCGGTAAGCTGCCCAATCGCCCCCATATTATGACTCACAAACAAAATCGTTCGGCCTTCCTTGTGGCTGACCTCGTCCATTTTGCCCATGCACTTTTTCTGGAACTCGGCGTCACCCACAGCCAGGACCTCGTCGATCAGGAGAATCTCCGTGTCCAGGTGAGCGGCCACGGCGAAAGCGAGGCGGACGTACATGCCGCTTGAGTAATGCTTGACCGGGGTGTCCAAAAACCGTTCCACTCCGGCGAAGTCCACGATGGCGTCAAAGTTTTTCTTGATTTCAGCCTTGCTCATGCCTAGAATCGCGCCGTTCAGATAGATGTTTTCCCGGCCCGTCAGTTCGGGGTGGAAGCCTGTCCCCACTTCCAGAAGGCTCGCTATCCGTCCCTTGATGGAGACGCGGCCCATTGTCGGTTCCGTGATGCGAGAGAGGACCTTGAGCAACGTGGACTTGCCCGCGCCGTTGCGACCGATAATACCCACCCGCTCGCCCTGCTTCACGTCGAAAGCTATGTCCGAGAGCGCCCAAAACTCCTCGGTGCTCGGCGCTCGCGTCGTGTTGTTCGTCGTGTTGTTCGAGAAAAGAGGATGCGTCAACCGGTAACCCAGGCGTTTCGCGCGGTCCATCAGCACATCGCGGAACGTGATGTAGTTTTGAGGTCGCTTATGGGCTAACGTGTACTTCTTGCCCAGATTTTCGATTTTGATGACCGTATCCGACATTTGATCTTTTAAATTTTCCTCACTATGGTTCCATCACTGGGGCATTCCAGCCTATTTTCGGTGGTTTTCATCGATCCTTCCTCATGCAGGAGAGTTCAAAGAAAGTCAGATAAAGTCCGCGAAGAAGCGCTCGGTACGGCGGAAGAACTTCACGCCGCTCCAGAAAAGGAGGACAGATGCCGCGATGGAGAGGATGAAGCCCGGAAGGTAGAAGAACCCTGTGCCCTGGACGCACCACCGGAAGCCGTCGATCACTCCAACCATAGGGTTCAAACTGTAGAGCGCGCGCCACCTCTCAGGAACGATGGAGCTAGAGAAGCCCACAGGCGAGACGTAAAGCCCGAACTGCACCAAAAAGGGGACAATATAGCGGAAATCCCGATATTTCACGTTTAGCGCCGACAGCCAAAATCCCACGCCCAAAGCCGTCAGTGTCGCCAGAAGGAAAAAGAACGGGAGGAACACGATGCCGGGTGATGGGGTAAAGCCGTACCACAACATCAAAATCCCCAAAAGCGTTAGAGAGATCAAAAAATCCACCGCGCTGACAATCACGGAACTGGTGGGCACGATCAAACGGGGAAAATAAACCTTGCTGATCAAGCGAGACTCCGCCACTAGAGAGTTTGAACTTTCCTGCATGGCGTTGGCGAAATACTGCCACGGAAGCATCGCGGAAAACACCAGAATCGGATACGGAACACCCTCGTTGGGGAGTTTCGCCAAGCGGCCGAAAACGACGCTGAATACCACCATGGTTAAGAACGGCCGAATGACGCTCCAGGCAATACCTATCGTCGTTTGTTTGTAACGCACCAAAATGTCACGCCACGCCAGAAAGTAAAAGAGTTCTCGGTAACGGATCAGCTCTTTGAGGAAAGCCGATGTCGTTCGGTTGGGTTCTATGATGAAATCGAAATTTTCCAGATTTTTCATTTCCAGATTTTTCATTTTCATTTCCATGTTAGCCGACATTCTTGACACGCTCCAACGAAAAACTGTTCTTGTCTCCCCACAGAAACAAAGACTCCTCCGGCTTCAAATTCCCCAGTAACTTTGCATACTCGTCCGGCGACAATACGAGAACACGGACCTTGCGGGCGATCAAACCCTCCACTTTTTCGACCAGATCATTCAAATATGGTTTATCCACATCTCCCACCAGCGTCAAATCGATAATCCCGCTGTCGATGCCACTGGCGTAATCTCCCGTGATCAACGCCAGCTTGATGCTGCCCAAACGCTCAATAACTCCGTCCACCAACTGGTCGATGCCCATGACTTTCTGCACAATACGTTGTAACTCTGGAAAGAGAGGGTGGCCGCGGTTGGCGCTATAGCTTTTTCTCCTCCCGCCCCCATCTGTTGAGGTATTCCGCAGAAACCCCGCCGCGCACAAACGATTCAGTTCCACCCGCACAGCATTAGTAGATTCCCCGAATTCGTCAGCAAGCCCTCGAAGGTAAGCCGTTACGTCAGGGTTCAAAAAAAACTTCATAAGCAGTTTGACACGCGTCTTTGAAGAAATCAACGACTCTATCATTTGAGTAATTTTATTACTCATTCTTATTTTGTCAAGATAAAAATTGGGTAGTATAGCCTAACATCTGGCAGTCTGTTGCATTTTCCAGATTACCCACCTTCCCTTTATTTTGACGCCTTATTTTAACGTCTGCTACTGTTTGGCCCTTCCCATCCACTCCATATTCAGTGTAGATAACTTTTACCTGTTAGTTATCCTGTTAGTTATCGCCCATGCTGGGCGCGCAAACAAAAAAACCGCTCTCCCCAAAGAAAGAGGTGAGCGGCCTTCGTGTTTAGAACAGGAGAATTTTTACAGAGTCCAATATTTGCGCAAAACCATTCCCATCAGCAACAGACCAATGGCCCCGAAACCCGTGTCGCAACCGCCGCCAGAGGACGACTTGGGAAGATCCTCGCTCGGCGAGGTCTTTTTAACCGCCATCGTGAGAGGGTCGATGACTGTTCTGTCGTCTCCCGTCCAGTCGTAGTCACCGTTGTCCTTGATCGCTACGTTGAAATAGTACGATCTATCGTTGGCAATCTTTGTCGATGGGGGTATTGCGTCGCCGGAGCTTTCCGTCCAGATATACTGTCCATTCGTAATCTCCGCGAGAGAAGGCGCGGAGCCAAGTAAAGCAGTCACGTCGTTACTCTTCAATTTCAGTATAACCAAGTCCTCGATAGGAGACCCCACGAAATCGAGAAGCTGCGCCTTGAAGGTCACGATAGCCGTGTTGCCGCTCTTGGAGACCGCGGTCTTGAATACCGGCAGAGGCACTACGTCCTTCTTGTCGTCGATTTGTTCTTTGTCAGCCGCAGTTAGGCCGCTCAGAACGGCAGTTTCGTTCGCCACAACCACGCCATCCTGAACAATCACGTTCTTATTCATCGCGTCGGGCAGGTCGGACACGCTCGTCAGCGTCTTCGAATCCTTTCCAACTTCGACGTCGTCGTTTGTCAGTGTGACGGTTGGAGTTTCGTCGATGGTGATGATGGAGTCTACCACGTCATCGTTACTGGCAGTTCTGGGGGAAAAGCGCCAAAAATAAAACGAGTCTTCCGCAGCCTCATCCTCGTGCAATGTAAAAGCAAAGATAACCATGCTAACAGCGTCGATAGATATAGGCGAATCAAAAACAATCGTCCCCCCTTCTGGGATTGAGTCAGCGTCGAACTCAGGCCTAGGAAATGGCTGGGTGAGAACAGGAAACTGCAAGTCTGTTTTGTAATGGATCTCTAAATATATTAAACTTCCCTTTAATGGAGCAGTGGCGACGACCTTATCATCGGACGTAACGAACTTCCACTTGATCCCTGTAACCTCACCATCTGAAGTCACATATTCGATATAAGGCGCGAAGTCACTCAGGAACTCATCAGTCGAATGGAATTTGGGAATCACGGATGTGTGTTTTGTCTCCCCATAAACCGGGTGCGTCCACTCGATCGTTTTTCCGTCTAAATTATTTTCCACGCCCTCTCCACCAAAGAACACATTTTGCTTCTCTTGCTGAGGGTAAAATCGAACACAATCCGATATTATTTCAGAAGCCGATAATATTCCATAAGCCAAGTCAAAGGACGTATCGTTGTTCTTGTACACTTTACCGATTTCTTCCAAAGCCCCGTTTAAGACCGTGTAATCGCCGCTTATAATTGTAAAAATTCCTGTTTCTTCGCCCTTGACATCTTCGGAGCTGATGTCGAAGTCCGTAATTCTCACCCTGATTCTCTCAAATTTCGCGTCGTCGTAAACAGTTTTCCATTGCCCATCGACGTTCTCAATATCCGCGCGCGAAAAATGGTCCACTCTCAGCTCAGGTCCAGCCGCCCACGCCGCGCCCGTCAAAGCCAAAATCCCCACCAAAACACAAATAGACAATTTCGTTATCGAATGTCTCACCTTTAAAACGCCCCCCTAATTTTCAAAACATGAATACCTTCCCGCCATTTGGAAAACTGAATGTCTCCTCTGGTTTCGATCACTCCTTTCTTATAGTTCTTTTTTACAAATTTAATACTATTTTACATGATTGTCGTATTCAGGCAAGCCTCTACTCAATGAGCTTGAACGTTTACAAAACTTGTTTTGGAAGGCTATAATAATCTGCAAGGACGTTGACCTGGTTGACCTGGTTGACCTGATCGATATGCCGCCTCACTTGGATGACGTCAAAATCGAGGCACAGTTTCATGGGGGCCGATACCGATTTGAACGACAATATCCCGTCGTTATGGAAGTAACGGCAAACCGGTCTATCCGATCAAAATATGTCCGTACACGCTTCCTGATGACCGGCAGATCGTGCCCATTTACAAAAGAACTTTGCGCTGACTTCAATACTTCACATTTTATGGTTTTACATTTTACGGCTTCACACTTTACGAGCTTCCCGAAATAATATACTATAGAACATAAAAGAGTATCCAAAACGCCTAAATTTTTGGGGCTTATAGAGTGTGCGTCCATATAAGCAAAAAACCCTCAAGTGAGCGTCTGCCTCCACTTTTTAGAAAATAGCTTAGAAAATAGCCGTGAAATTCTGGAGGGATGAGAGTGTTATCAGACAAAAACTTCGGTCGCGAGGACGTTGTGGCAAGCCAGTTCGACAATCGCCGCATGACCGAGCTTTACGATGAACTAGAACGCCACGGGCGACTCTATCACCAGGAAAATAGTCCCATCATCCCTGACGCGGAGTATGACGCGCTTCTGCGTGAGCTTCTGACCCTGGAGCGGGAACATCCCGAATTGGCGCGAAACGACTCGCCCACGAAGCGCGTGGGGGGAGCGGTATTGGAGAAGTTCACGAAAGTCGAACATGAACATCCCATGCTCTCCTTAGATAACGTTTTCGATGAAGATGAGCTGCGGGCCTTCGTGGATCGTCTGGAAACGGCAACCGGCGAGAAAAAAACGTTCGTGTGTGAAATGAAAATCGACGGACTTGCCGTCTCGCTGATTTACGAAGATGGGATCTTCGCGCGAGGAGCCACACGCGGAGATGGCCGGGTCGGCGAGGACGTGACGGAAAACCTGCGCACCATCAAGACCCTGCCTTTGCGACTAAAAACCCCCGTTCCTGGTAGGCTGGAGGTACGAGGTGAAGTGCTGATCACCCGTGAGCGATTCGCCGAGCTGAACCGGGTTCGTGAGGACAACGAGACCCCTCCCTTCGCCAACCCGCGCAACGCCGCAGCAGGGAGTCTGCGCCAACTGGACTCCAAAATCACGGCTTCCCGGGGGCTCTCCATATTTTTATACTACGTGGTCGATGCTGAAGGGCGAGGTATTAGCCAGCAAAGCGACGTACTGCGTTGGTTGACCAACCAGGGATTTCCAACTCAAGAAACCTGGGCTTGTTGTTCTTCTATGGAAGACATGAAGATTTTCATAGAAAAGTGGCGGGAAGACCGTTTCGGTTTGAACTACGTTACGGACGGCGTGGTCATCAAGTTGGACGATATTGCCCTTTGGGATCGCCTGGGCTCGACCTCTCACGCCCCGCGGTGGGCCATTGCCTTTAAATACCCGCCGGAGGTCGTGTTTACACGGGTATTGAGCATCGATATCTCCGTGGGGCGTACAGGGGCGCTGACTCCCGTGGCGAACTTGGAGCCGTTTCGTGTGGGGGGCACCATGGTTCAGCGGGCGGGGCTCCACAATGAAGACGAGGTGAAACGCAAAGACATCCGGGTGGGAGACAGGGTCAAGGTTCACAAGGCGGGAGAGATTATTCCAGAGATCGTAGACGTGGACCAGGACGCCCGAACTGGCGCGGAAGTTCCCTTCGAGATGCCGAAAAAATGCCCCGCCTGTGGTTCGCCCACCGCGCGTCTGCCCGGCGAGGTAGCGGTGCGTTGTCCCAACCGAGCCTCCTGCCCAGCTCAGTTGAAAGAGGGCCTTCATTATTTCGTCTCTCGTGGGGGCATGGATATCCGAGGACTGGGGGACAAGTTGGCTGAACAGCTCGTAGAGAAACAAATCGTCCGAAGCCTGGCCGACATCTACACCTTGACAAAAGAGGATCTGGAGAACCTGGACCGAATGGGAGAAAAATCTGCTCAAAAGTTGGTGGAGGCCATCGATAACTCGAAGAAGCGCCCTCTGTCAGCGTTGATCACCGGACTGGGAATCCGCTTCGTGGGGGACAAGGTCGCCGACATTCTGGCCGATCATTTCGGGTCGATGGAGGCCTTGAGAAACGTCTCCGAGGAAGATCTGGCTCTCGTGAACGGCATTGGGCCCGTGATCGCCTCATCAGTGGAGGCTTTTTTTCGCGACCCTGCTAACCTGGAGCTTTTGAAACGGTTCGAGGAAAACGGTGTCAATATGACCGAGACAACCAGGACCTCGCGGACCTCGCGGACCTCGCGAGAGGAGATTTTCAAGGGGCCTTTTTCGGGAATGACTGTGGTGTTTACGGGGGGGCTTCGCTCCGTCATTCGTGACGAGGCCGCAAAACGCGTGAAGGAACTAGGCGGCAAGGTGACAAGCAACGTCAGCGCCAAGACGTCTTTAGTAGTGGCAGGAGAAAAGGCCGGCTCGAAGCTGGAAAAAGCGAAAACACTGGGGGTCCGCGTTATCGACGAGACAGAGTTTCTGGCTATGCTCCCGACACCTTCATCTCCATCAAGCGCCCCGACTCCATGACGTAACGGCGATCCACCCCTTGAAGCAGATCCAACTCGTGGGTCACCATCAAAATAGAGGTCCCCTCCTCCCTGATGGAGGAAAAAAGTGCCATGATTTCCGCCGTCGTTTCCGCGTCCAAATCGCCTGTGGGCTCGTCGGCAATCAAAAGGTCGGGCGCGCTGAAAAGCGATCTGGCGATGGAGACACGCCTCAACTCACCACCGGAAAGGTTGGAGGGGTATTGGGACGCCAGATGCCCGATCCCCGTTTTTTCGAGGAGTAGACTGGCCCTCCCCTCTGGATGGAGAGAGCTGTTGTGGAAGTAATTGGGGATCATGACGTTTTGTGACACGGTAAAGTTTGGAAGAACACAGTGACCCTGCATGATATACCCTATCTTCGAGCCTCTCTGCCGCGACAATTCTCCGTCGGTCATGGCGGAGTAATCACGCCCCATGAAAACCACCGCTCCCGACGTGGGAGAGGCCATCCCCGCCAGCATATTGAGCAGCGTGCTCTTTCCGCTGCCCGAATGCCCCACGATACAGGCGAACTCCCCTGTCTCCACTTGCAGCGACACGTCGTCCACCGCTAAAAAAGGCCGGTCGCCGCGCTTGTATTCCTTTGTCAGGGAACGGGCTTCGAGAAGCAGACTCATCAGGCTTCACCCCCTCGGATCACCGCGTACACATCCCTATTGCCGGCCCTGATCGACGAGGCCAGGGCGGCCAGAGGTCCCACAGAAAAGGACAATAGGAAGCTCGCAGCAAAAATGAGCGTTATGGTTCCCACAGAAGCCTGTACGTAGGGCATGTTCAGGATTCTGCCGATGTAGATCCTGAAAGGCAACACCAGCAGCCCCGAAAAAAACGTACCTAGCACGCCGCCGTACAGGCCGACAATCCCCGACTCGAACAGGACAAGCCACGCGATTTGCCCCCGCGTCGCGCCCAGAGACCGGAAGATCCCGAACTCCCTGCTCCGTTCGTTGATGGTGACGGAAAACACGATGCCCAGTACCAGAACCACCAAGATCCAAATGACGGCCTCTAGGGCCACAAAAAAAGAAAATAACCTGTTTAGCCCGGCCGCGATGTTTCTGACAAAAAGCCGAGTAGGGACGATAGCGATGCCGTTGCCTCCATAACCATATTGACCGTGAATATTTCTCATCACTTGGTCGATGGTGTATCCGTCGGAGATGCGCAAAAAGATGGAAGACACCGCTCCGGCGGAAAAGGAAACCTTACCCCCCTTGCTGATAAGGTCGCGGGCAGCTCTCCTGGCGGTGTCGAGGTCCATGAAAACGCAGGCGTCGAATCCCATTCCTGTTCTTTCGAGACGGGCCGCCACCCGATACTCGCGGTCGAAAAATTTGAGGGGGCTTCCCACCTTGGCGTCGATGGCATTTCCGACGATAATCTCTCCAGCCGAGACAGCCCCCAAGAAAAAAGTCCTCACCCAAGGCCCGACGATAAAATCCGTTTCCGGGTCATAACCCACAATCTGAACTGGAGATGAACAGCAGTCCGCGTTAAGCGAAGCGACCAGCAGTTGAGGCGAGACGATCGATACCCCTTCCACAGAGGCGATTTTCTCCGTCCAACCCTCGTCAATGCTCAGAGTGCTAGGCTCGCTGCGGAGCAAAATTCCCGACACGGCGTTTTCGTAGCCGCTGGGAACGACCATCATGTCCGCTCCCAGGCGCTTGGACATGTTCTCCGCTCCCTTCATCAGGCCATAGGCGATAAGGGATCCCCCAAAAGACATGAAAGACAACGCCGCCACGAGAATCACAAGGCACGCCGTCCGAAAGGGTCTGCGCTTGAGGTTGCAGAAAACAAAATCGAAAGTTCCGAAACGCGGCTCCATCTCAGTCATCTGCCTCTCTGTCTGCTCAAATAATAGAGGTTTGCCACCGAACCTGTCACCGTGAGCACGCCCAGGACGGAAAGGGCGGGGAAAGCCACCACCCGGCAAGGCATAGCCTCCATCAGGCAACCGCCGATCAAAACGTGAGGGAACAAGAGCACGAGAACCCCCGCCCCTAAGATCCCCAAACTAACTCCCAAACGGACGCTCTGATTCGCGCAGCAAAGCAGAAAGAAACCCAGCAGAACAATGAACATGCCCACACCGATTTCCGCCTGCGCCGTCCAGTGGCACGTCATGAAGCGTTCCTCTATGGGTTGACAGACTTTGAACGCCAACTGAGGCCCCCAAGCCACCGCCACCCCCAACGCGATAGCAACGATGCCACTCAGTATTCGATTTTTCATCCCAGTGCCTCCTCTATTGTTTGTGGCTCCAAAGTTAAAATCACATATAAGATCATCCAAATTTTTGTATTTATGCCTCTTAGATCAATCGTTGCGTATTGTAAATTAGTGTACTCCAACTTGCAATATGCATAAGAAGCAATTCAATCAGCTCAGGATAAAGGTAAGCAAAGAAGTCGGCGTCGAAAATCGATAGGTTTATCACAATTTAAAGTTGATATTTTTTATCGAGTATGATATTCTCTTCTCGCGATAAAGGAGGTGGTGTCCGGTGAAACTCTCTACCGTTACCCGGTATGGTCTTCGTGCTCTTTCCGAGCTATGCGGGCAGAAAGAGGGGGAAAACAAGCCCGTGGCGGTAGGCGACATCGCGCGAAAACAGGAAATACCGCCGAGTTATCTGGAACAGCTTTTTGTGAAACTGCGACGGGGGCGTCTCATCAAAAGCGTTCGAGGAGCGCAGGGGGGATATGTTCTCGCCCGCCCCGCGAAAGACATCACTGTGGCGGAGATCATTAAAGTTTTAGGAGAACCTATCGTCTTCGGAGATTGCCAGACGGACGCCGGGTGCAGACGAAAGACGTCCACCTGTTGTACATACGAGCTTTGGCAGAGGTTGAAGGAATCGGTGGATGAAATCTTGGAAAACACCACACTGGAGGACATTGCCAGTAAAAACAAAAGGATGCCCACACAGGAGGAGTTTTTCGACGCGTGATTATCGGTATTGACGAAACTTAGTCGGTATTGACGAAATTTAGAAGGATTTTTTATAGAAAAGTTTCAAGAGGGGGGAGTTGCGCGATGCAAAACGTCTATCTCGATTATGCCGCCACGACGCCGACGGACCCAGAGGTTCTGAACGTTATGACGCCCTATTTCACGGAGTTTTTCGGAAATCCGTCTTCCATATATTCTCTCGCGTCCAAAAGCCGCGCCGCCATAGAAAAGGCTCGTGGTCAGGTGGCGGCGGCTCTGAACGCGCTGCCGGAAGAGATTTTTTTTACCAGCAGCGGCACGGAGGCGGACAACTGGACACTGAAGGGAACTTTTGAAAAGCTGCAATCTAAGGGCAACCATATTATCACCACACAGATCGAGCACCACGCCATTCTCCACACGGGGGAATATCTCGAAAAAACGAGAAGTGCCAACGTCACATACCTTCCCGTAGACGAGGAAGGGAGTATTCGCATGGCCGACCTCGAAGCCGCTATCACAGATAAAACCGTTCTGGTCTCTATCATGTTCGCCAACAACGAGATCGGCACGATTCAGCCCATCAAGGAAATTGGAGCGCTTTGCCGGAGAAAAGGCGTCCTCTTTCACACAGACGCTGTGCAGGCCGCCGCTCAGGTGGAGATTGACGTCAAAGACCTCTGTATCGACATGATGTCCTTATCCGCTCACAAAATGTACGGCCCCAAGGGCACGGGAGCCCTTTATCTGCGCAAGGGCCTGAAACTGGAAAACTTCATTCATGGCGGTGGCCAGGAAAAGGGCAAGCGCGCCAGTACGGAAAACATAGCAGGCATCATAGGCATGGGGTTCGCCATCGAGAAAATGAAAGCCCACCTGCCCCAGGAAAAGCCTCGTATCAGCGGCCTGCGTGACCGATTGATTGAGGGGGTCTTGAAAACCATCCCTCACGCGAAGCTGAACGGCGCCCGGGGCGAAAAACGTCTGCCGAACAACACGAACTTCAGTTTCATCGGAATCGAGGGCGAGACCCTGCTTTTGGACTTGGACTCCAAGGGCATCTCCGCCTCCACGGGAAGCGCCTGTACGTCGGGATCTTTAGACCCCTCTCACGTTCTGATGGCCATCGGCTTGAAGCACGAACAGGCTCACGGTTCCCTCCGCATGACCCTGGGCCATGGAACCGACGACGGACAGGTGGACTACGTCTTGAGTGTGCTGCCGGAGATCGTGGCCCACAGACGCGAGATGTCGCCCCTGTGGGAAGACTACCTGAAAAGCCTTGGGGAAAAATGAAAACGCAGCCGTGTGTTAGAGAGGTGTAGAAAATGGCATACAGCGACAAGGTCATGGACCATTTTAGCAATCCGCGCAACGTGGGAGAAATCGAAAAACCGGACGGAATCGGCGAGGCGGGAAACCCTAAGTGCGGCGACATCATGAAAATCTATCTGAGGGTGAAGGACAACGTCATCGAAGACGTGAAGTTCAAGACGTTCGGATGCGCTTCGGCTATCGCCTCCTCCAGCATGGCCACGGAAATGATTAAAGGCAAGACCGTGGACGAGGCGTGGGAGCTGACGAACACCGCCGTGGCGGAGGCTCTTGACGGGTTGCCTCCCATCAAGATGCACTGTTCTGTGCTGGCGGAGGAGGCTATTCACAAGGCCCTCAACGACTATCGCGCAAAACAAGGACTCGATGTCGTTCCGATTGTGGAATTCGACCACGATCATGAATTCTGCGCGGTGTAGCGCGGTCGATGGGGAAAAAGACAGGGAAAAAGACGGGAAAAAAGATAGAGAAAAAGACAGGGCAAAAGACAGGAAAGAAGACAGGAAAGAAGACAGGAAAGAAGACGGGGATGGAGACGGAAGCGACGGAAAAACAACGATGCCCCTGGTGCGGCACGGATGATCTGTACGTAAGGTACCATGATGAAGAATGGGGTGTGCCGGTGAAGGACGAAAGGAAACTTTTCGAGTTCATCGTTCTGGAAGGAGCCCAGGCCGGGCTTTCGTGGATTACGATTCTCAGGCGGCGCGAGAACTATCGCGCCGCTTTCGCCGGCTTTGACGTTCAATCGGTGGCCAAATTTGGCGAGGACGATGTAACCCGCCTCATGAACGACGCCGGGATCATACGCAACAGAGCAAAAATTGAGAGCGCGGTAAAGAACGCCCGGACATTTTTGAAAGTCGCGGAGGAATACGGCACTTTTGGCGCGTACCTCTGGGGATTCGTGGATGGAAAGCCCATTGTCAACCGTTGGACAGAGGGAAACCAGATCCCCGCCACTACGCTCTTGGCCGAGAAGATCAGCAAGGACATGAAAAAGCGGGGGTTTTCTTTTTTCGGCCCAACTGTTTGTTACGCCCACATGCAGGCCACAGGAATGGTCAATGATCATTTGACGAGCTGCTTCCGCTACGAGGAATTATTCGGGGATTGACCGACCGACGGTCTGGAAGGTCATGTAGGCTTGCTGTGGCCTATTTGTGGTGTCTACCGAGGCAGATCTTCGCCCTCCAAGGTGGATCGGGGTCGAGATGCGGGGTCAAGGGGGTCAAGGGGGTCAAGATGGATGATAAGTTCTGCGGGATAACGAAGAATAGACTGAAGGGGCTCATATGAGCCCTCTCTCTTTGATTACCACGTTCGATGTTTGAAGAGGTTTCTTGACATACTCCCACGGCTAAAGCCGTTGGATGAGAATCGCTTTATTGTAAAGATGACGCGAGGACCTGAGAGAAATTAACCCCAGCCTCTTACAGCCTTTTGGTTCAAGCCTGACGGTATCGTGAGGGTTTTCTTGATATATACGGGAGTGTGGGGTATTACAGCCCCGCATGGTTAAGCGTGTCAAAATTAACAATCCAACAATTGTCAGCGTTACTGACTGACGAAGGCCTCCATCGAAGGCCTCCATCGAAGGTCTCCATCGAAGGTCTCCATCGAAGATCTCTATCGAAGGTCTCCATCGAAGATCTCCATTGAAGATCTCTATCGAAGGTCTCCATTGAAGATCTCTATCGAAGGTCTCCATTCCGAGCAGAGCCCTTGCCTGAATATGCTGGATATGGCAGCGCTTGAATTGCGCACAGTTTATTACAGGTTTCGTAGGTTTTTTTTGACAGAGAACGCTCTATAGTGAATTGAGATAAAAAACCTGGAACAATCGAGGAGAGCGTTTGAAATGTCTTATGAACTGAAATTCATGAACTCGCGTGGCGTAACGGAAATCTTGAAAAAAGGGCTAACAGGCAACGCTGTTAAAATCATCGGCGTCATTTTGATGGTTTTCGACCACCTTTATCAGATGTTTTGGGTACAAGGCGCACCATACGGGTTCCATTGGCTTGGCAGACCCGTTTTACCGATATTCCTTTTCATGTGCGCGGAGGGTTTTTACCACACGCGCAGCAGGAAAAAATATTTGTCGCGGCTTTTCATTGGATTTATCGGCATGAATACCGCGAATATGGCGCTGACTTTCACCATGCCCAACGACAAGGTGACGCTGATCAACAATGTGTTTGGAACCATGCTATTGACAGCGATTTATCTTTTCTGCATCGAGACGCTGCGCGAGGGCGTCAGGGAAAAACAGGCGAGAAAAATTGTGGCAGGCGCTCTCCTGATGTTCCTTCACGTTCTTTACTCGCTGATATTTATGATTGCCCTGAACACGCTGACGTGGCAATCGGTCGTCGCTCTTTCTTTTATCCCCAACCTCATGGCCACCGAAGGCGGGGTTCCCGCAGTCGTTCTAGGGATACTGTTTTATCTATGCAGGGGGAAACGCCTTACGCAAACACTTGTTCTTTCCACATTCAGCGCGCTGTCTTTCATAACCAATTCAGGACCTTACAGAGTGCAGTGGATGATGATTTTTGCCTTGATTCCTATTTTGCTCTACAATGACAAGCGGGGGATGGGAAATAAAGCCTTTTTTTACGTGTTTTACCCAGCGCACATTTATTTGTTTTATATCATTGCGTGGATTCTCGATAAATAAACACAAGATTGCCCCTTTCCCTGAATAAATCCAAATTGATTTTTATTACAGCGCGGCTCGCCTTGATTCAATAAAAATTCAATAAAAATTCAACAAAAATTCAACAAAAATTCAACAAAACGTCAGCTTTGTTCCGCCTCGCCGCCCCATGTGACGAGGCCCTCTTCGCTTTCTCCATCCAGGTAGACGAAAAAATTTCCCTTGTAAATACGCACCGCCGGGTGCTCACCCAGCTCGTACTCCGTGTTGTCGAGCCAATTCGAGGCGTAGACATTGTTGGACTGCCCAGCGAAAACGGGAAGGTAGAGGATATTGTCCGAGTCCATGTCCAAAAAGAAATGTGACCCATAAGAAAGCTCAGGATTGAAGTTGAACTGAGGCGCGCTGAGCTCCACCAGACACCCGCAGTTGTGGATATCGCCGTACTGGATCGGAACGCCGATGGCCGGGTTGCGACTGCCCCACCGCCCCGGCCCCGCCAGAATATACGACGTGCCTTTCAACTTGTCGTTCAGCGTGCCTACCGCTCGAGCCGCGCCGGAGGGGTCCCATTCGCTCAGGTATTTCAACGGCTCCACGTAGACTAAATAGGGAATGTTCTTAAGTCGTCCGTTGCTAACCATCCGGTCGCCCTGGAAAACGATTTTCGACATCGGGACGTTGGGAACCGCCACCCGGGACATTTCCTGAAAATGGGTCAAGGGACGCATTTGAACCAAGCGGAAGTCCTTACTTGTGGTGTCATAGGTGAATTCCATATCCACGGGAAGACCCAGTTGTCCCTCCATCAATTGGATCAAGTCGCGCGCCAAGTCGAAGAGATACCTCTGCCGCTTGTGGAAGTCGGGAAAGGATACCAGCGGGCGCATCCCCGCCATGGCGGAGGAGACGCTGTAGGGCAACAGCATATCGCTGTCCTCATCGTAAAACTCGATATACTGATCCAGGTCCTTGTGATTGCCCGCGAAGACGGAAAGCCAGTCTCTGATGAAGCCAGTGCGGATTTCGCCCTCATTCCGGTCGATGTAGTCGAAAAACTCCTGACTGGAGCCCGCGATTCTTTCAGGTGAGTTACCCGAAGGCCGCAAGGCGGGATTAGTTAGGTAGAAGCTGCGAGCCGCGCCCCTGTCCACCGCCCGCGTTCCGATGCCGAAACAGATGCACATCAAGCCGTCCTCTTTCTGGATGCGAGGGGAGGGGCGGCGGAAAATACGCGAAAAGATCGTGCCCGCCAGCTTGGGGTAGTAAATGTTGTGGCGATCTTTGCCCACCATAGATTGTACGATGACCGCCATGGATTCGTCGCGGTGAACTTTGCCGTGTTTGCGCCGGTACTTTCGGGCGGAGGGGTTGAATGTGGAAAGCCAGACCGCCCGGAGGCATTCCTCCAGCTTCGCGGCGCGCCACTCTATATCTCGGATGTTGGCGGAAAAAAAGGAGTCGTACTTCCCTGCGAAGGCCAAATCCACGGAGTCCTCCATCAAAGAGCTGGACCGGATGACCAGAGGCGGATTTCCAATAGTCTCAAAATCTCGGAGAATGCGCTCTAGATCCCTTTTCAACGCATCGGAAAATGCGCCGGACGCGAAACGCGCTTGCACGTTTTCCCAGTTCTCGTCGTCGTACAGCTCTTCCAGGCCATTGGCGCACAGGAAATCCTCGAAGACCTCGGTGGAAACCACATGACTCAAAAAAGGAAGGTCTACTTTCGCCTTCAGGTCGGATTCCAGCAAACTCCAGTGAGCGTAAGCCAGACCCTTGGCCTTGCCTCCACATTTACCACCGCCCAAAAGCCAGCCACGGCTCCGATAATAGTCTTCTCCTTCGTAGCTCAAAAAACCTTCGACGGACATTTATTGAACCTCCTTGATTTAAGAGAACACCGGAAAGGCCCTCGACACGCGCTCGCGTCAAGGGCCTCTTTTCACATCATCGCGATAAACGTTCAAACTCACGGGGGCGGCGGTATTAATCGCCGGGGTTATCGTCCAGCGGCGACCGTGTCCCATGCACACGGCGGCGAAACGTAACGAGCGCGATCCGACACAGCCTGGACAGCGTCACAGTATCCCCACACGGAAATCACCAAGTCACGGATAGAAAGTTTGCGGCGTTCCCGAAGTTCGTTCCAGAGGGGGATTGGTAAATATACCCACACGCGGAAAGACGCTCCACCTCCGTTGCCAAAATCCGACAACACGAGATATCCACTCAACTTGCTGAATAAAATCACAGGTAGCGCGCTTTGTGACACCATGCGCTGCAAGTCGTCCAGCGAAAAAGAAAGAGACTCCAGCTCCGCCAATTCCTTGCTTCCCGGCAACGGTGTGAGGGAAAACCATATTTTGGGCGAATGGCTTTGAGCGTCGAACAGGTCTGAAGCCGTCCTCAACCATGTCTTGATCCGGGCGATCGCCTCAAACTCTCCCCGAAACAGAGCGAAACGTACCGCCCAATAGGTCATGTTCAAAATGCCGTCTTTTTCAATGTTCTGCAAGAAAACCGGCTCATTTTGGACCACTGTGTCGTCTTTAAAGGCCGGGTGCTCTTTCAACACGCCCCGCAGGATCAACACCGTGGGTAAATGCTCACCGGGAGGCTGCATCTGAGAAAACAAAGCGTTGCGAATCTGGGAAACCACATTCGGCGTGAGAACCACTCGAGTAGCGTCGTCGACAATCAGAGACTGAGGGCCGTTCTCGTATAAAAAAACTTCTTGAGGATCCCCTCCGGGTTTTCCCCAGATCCATCGCTCATAGTTGCGCATAAAACAGTGTCCCAGAAGGTAGCGGTTATATGGCAACAAAAGAACGACTCCACCGGAGATATCGGGAATGCCGTCAGGAAGAGCCGTTTGCGGCAAGCAAGCTATCGTTCCATTGGACATCAATTCAAAAATCAAACCGCTCCCTCCTTTTTGAACACTCTTTTCATGAGCACTACGAAACAGCATTATCTGAACTTCAAACGACGACGCGTCCACTTTTCAAGATTACCACAATCGAAGCGTATTTTACACCCTCTGCTTGGGTCTCAGTACCTTTTTATGATTTTTCCTCGAAGATGTACCCAATCAACTTAAAAAACGTTGCGTTGATCAAAGCTAAACATAACACATTAGTGTTTTTTCACTCTTCTGAACTTTAGGCACTTCACTCGATTCACTTTGGTTTTTCGCTATTCTAACTTTAGGCTCTTTATCTAATTCACTATAAAAACCAATGCGTCGTTTTCGACTTTTACCTCCACTGCAGCTCCATCCACGACGCCCCCTCCGATCAAACTGCGAGCCAGCTGCGTTTCTACGTTGCGCACGATATAGCGCTTCAAGGGACGAGCGCCATATACGGGGTCGTACCCCGCGTCGGCAATAAAATCCACAGCCTCGTCGCTGAAGGAAAGCGAGATTTGACGATTAGCTAGGCGAGAAGAAAGTCCCTTTAGAAGCAACTGTACGATACCGCGAATCTCCTCTTTGCGCAAGGGTTTGAAAAGGAGCACGTCGTCCACGCGGTTCAGAAACTCTGGCCTGAACGAAGCACGTAGGTCTTCCATGACGCTTTTCCGCGCCTCCTCCCGGATCTCCCCTTCGGAAATACCCTCCAGGAGCGTCGTCGCTCCGATGTTGCTGGTCATGATGAGCACCGTGTTCTTAAAGTCCACCACGTGTCCGTGGCTGTCCGTGATCCGCCCGTCATCCAGAATCTGCAAAAGGATATTGAATACGTCAGGGTGCGCCTTCTCGATCTCATCAAACAGGACGACCGAATAAGGCCGGCGCCGCACCGCTTCGGTCAACTGCCCGCCCTCTTCGTAGCCCACATAGCCGGGAGGCGCCCCGATCAGGCGAGAGACCGCGTGTTTCTCCATGTATTCGGACATATCTACGCGTACCAGGTTATCCTCGGAATCAAACAAGGCCTCGGCTAAGGTTTTCGCCAGCTCCGTCTTTCCCACTCCGGTGGGACCTAGGAAAATGAAAGATCCTATGGGTCGGCGGGGGTCTTTGATGCCGCTGCGGGCGCGGAGCACCGCGTCGGCCACGAGTTCCACCGCCTCGTCCTGTCCGACCACGCGCTTATGAAGAGTCTCGTCGAGCTTCAGCAGCTTTTCGCGCTCGCCCTCCACCAGACGCGTCACGGGAATCCCCGTCCAGCGACTGATGATATCCGCGATCTCGCTTTCGGTGACCTCCTCCCGCAGCAGGCTATCGGTTCCTTGGCCGGTCATGGCCTCCTCTTTGCCCTTCAGCTCTCCTTCCAGCTTCTGGAGAGTTCCGTAGCGCAGTTCGGCCACCTTGTTCAGGTCGTACTCCTGTTCGGCCTTTTCGATCTGCGCTTTGACCTCGTTGATACGAGCTCGCAGTTTTCGGATGCCCGTGATGGCGTCTTTTTCAGCGTCGTACTGGGCGCGGAGAGCATCAGCTTTTTCCCTGGCTTCCTGCAATTCTTTCTGTAAGGTCTTCAAGCGTTCTTGAGAACCTGCGTCTTTTCGGTCTGCGGCCGCGTCCCGCTTCAGTGCCGTCTCCTCAATTTCGAGTTGCATCACACGACGGCCGGCTGCGTCTAGGTCAGAGGGTAGAGAATCAATCTCCGTCCGTATCATGGCGCAGGCCTCATCCACCAGATCGATGGCTTTATCTGGCAAAAACCGGTCGGTTATGTAGCGGTTGGAGAGTGTCGCAGCAGCCACCAACGCGTTGTCACGAATCCGAACGCCGTGGTGGACCTGCAACTTCTCCCGTATGCCCCGTAGAATGGAGATCGTATCCTCTACATCCGGTTGTTCCACGTGGACGGGTTGGAAACGCCGCGCTAGAGCCGCGTCCTTTTCGATGTACTTCCGGTATTCGTTTACTGTGGTTGCGCCGATACAGTGCAGTTCACCCCTAGCCAGCATGGGCTTGAGCATGTTGCCCGCGTCTACGGCACCCTCGGCGGCTCCGGCGCCCACGATGGTGTGAAGTTCATCGATAAAAAGCAGTATCCGCCCGTTACTTTGCTTCACCTCGTTTAGAACCGCCTTGAGGCGCTCCTCGAACTCGCCGCGGAACTTTGCCCCTGCCACCAGCGAGCCCATGTCCAGCGCGAAGACTGTGCGGTCTCTAAGCCCCTCAGGGACGTCACCTCGGACGATGCGTTGAGCGAGCCCCTCCACGATGGCCGTTTTTCCCACGCCGGGGTCTCCGATCAAAACGGGGTTGTTTTTGGTTTTGCGGCTCAAAATGCGGATGACGCGTCGTACTTCCTCGTCGCGGCCGATGACGGGGTCCAGTTTTCCCTCTCGTGCCGTAGCCACCAGGTCACGGCCGTACTTTTCAAGAGCTTCGTAGGTCGCCTCCGGGTCGGCACTCTGGACCCTTTGAGAACCTCGCACCTCGGTGAGAGCCTTTAGGAAGCGTTCCGCCGTCAGCCCCAGCCGGTTCAAAATCTTGCCGAGGTTCGTGCCGGTCCCCTCGTCCAGCATGACCATGAAAAGGTGTTCCACGGAAACGTACTCGTCTTTCAGACCCTTGGCCTTTTCCTCGGCCTTGACCAGAAGGTTGTTCAAGCGTTGAGTCACGTAGACCTTCCCCGCCTCCATTCCTCCGCCAGTTACCTTGGGCTTGTGAGAAATTTCGCCGGTAACGAGCTGGAGCAATACCTCCGGTTCGGTGTTCATGCGGCGCAGCATACGCGGAACGAGCCCTTCTCTGTCTTGCAATAACGCCGCTAGAAGATGTTCTACATCCACTTCCTGATTTTTGTACGACACAGCGATGTTCTGCGCCTCGGCCAATGCCTCCTTGCTCTTTCGAGTCAATTTGTTGAAGTCCATATCTTTACCTCCAATTTGTATTTTTTGTATTTGAAATTACTATTTGACCAATAATGACCAATTATAAATACGTCGTATTGAAGCGTAATCCGCCATTTATCGTATAATAAGCAGTCATATAATAAGTAGCCATAATCAAGCTAACGGTAAAGAGGTGAACGCGTTGAACTCAACTGAAAGAATATACCTGTCTCCGCCGCACATGAGTGGGGACGAGCTGAAAATGATCAAGGAGGCTTTTATCTCGAATTGGATCGCTCCCCTAGGCCCTCACGTGGAGGCATTCGAGCGGGAAACGGCAGAGTACGCGGGAGTTTCAGCTGCCTTGGCTCTCGCGTCCGGTACCGCGGCCCTTCACCTAGCGGGAGAGTTGCTGGGTGTTAGGCGGAGTGACGTGATTTTCTGCTCGTCCTTGACCTTTGCCGCGACCATTGCGCCTCTTTATCACAAAGGAGTGGAGTGCGTCTTTATCGACTCGGAACCTCAATCCTGGAACATGAGCCCCCGCGCTCTGGAGCGCGCCTTCGCCGACGCGCAAAAAGAAAACAGGCTACCCAAGGCCGTGGTCATTGTGAACCTCTACGGGCAAAGCTGCGACATGGACACGATTCTAGAACTGTGCGGTCGCTATAGCGTTCCTGTGATCGAGGACGCGGCGGAGTCCTTGGGGGCGCGCTACAAAGGCAAACAAACGGGCTCTTTCGGAAAATTTTCGGTTTTCTCTTACAACGGCAACAAGATCATCACCACCTCCGGGGGAGGGATGCTGCTCTCCGACGACACGGAGGCCATCACCCGCGCCCGATTCCTCTCGACCCAGGCCAGGGACCCCGCGCCCTGGTACCAACACTCCACACTGGGCTGGAACTATCGCCTGAGCAACGTGCTGGCTGGAATAGGACGGGGGCAGATGCGCCATATCGACGAGCGTGTCGCCGCGCGTCGGCGTGTCTTCAGCCGCTACGTGGAAGCCCTGGGGGACATCGAGGGCGTGGAGTTCATGCCCGAACCCCAGTGGAGCTTCTCCAACCGCTGGCTCACGGTTTTGACTCTCAGGGATCCGGTGACGGTTTCTCCTCTTTCCGTCCTAGAGTGCCTGTCCGGTCTCAATATCGAGGCGCGTCCAGTGTGGAAGCCTATGCACATGCAGCCTGTATTTAAAGACGCGCGTTATTACCCTCATATGGAAAGACAGAGCGAACAGTCGGGGCAGGACGTGTCAGCGGACCTGTTCGTCCGGGGCCTGTGTTTGCCCTCGGGCTCCGGCCTGACAGAAGAGCAACAGGCTCGCGTGATCGAGGGGGTAAAAGAGGCTCTACGCAAGCAATGAAGCGGATTCTGGATTTGTTGGGCGCGTTCACGGGCCTGATTTTGTTGTCGCCATTGTTCTTAATGTTGAGGGTTCTAGTGGCCTCACGTATAGGTTTGCCGGTGATTTTTGCCCAACCGCGGGCGGGACTGCGGGGGAAGCCCTTCGTGCTCTACAAGTTCCGTTCCATGAATGACGTTCGGGACGACCAGGGAAATCTCCTACCCGACGGGAAGCGATTGACGGAGTTGGGGCGGTTTTTGCGCCGTTGTAGCCTGGACGAGCTGCCCCAGCTCTGGAACGTTCTGAAAGGCGACATGAGCTTAGTGGGGCCGCGGCCTCTTTTGTTGGATTACGTGCCTCTGTACGACGAGACGCAGCGCAGACGGCTTGACGTGAAGCCCGGCGTCACCGGCTGGGCACAGATCAACGGACGTAACGCTATCGGCTGGAACGAGAAATTCGACTTGGACGTTTGGTACGTGGACCACTACAGCTTCTGTCTCGACGTTCGTATTCTGCTGGCGACGCTGGTGAAGATTCTGAAACGCGAGGGTATTTCCGCCGCGGGCGAGGCAACGATGCCGCGGTTTGAGGGAAATAGAGAGGGAAATAGAGAGGAAAATAGAGAGGAAAATGGAACGGGAAATGGAAGCAAGTGCCTCAGAGGTTTAAAGGAGTAGTTTCGATGAAATACGCCACAGTCGAAGGAATGAGAATCGACGGGATTTGCGCTTGCGTTCCGGTCTATGCCGTAGACAACATGACGTTCGGGGCCGAACTTTTTGGTTCGGATATCGAAAACGCCATTAAAGCTACGGGAGTACATACGCGAAGAATCTGTCCGCCTGGTGGGGATATAACTGCATTGGACCTCTCTGTCACTGCGGCAAAAACACTTTTGGAAAATCATTCCATTTCGCCCTCTGATATAGGAGGCGTGCTTTTCGTCACTCAAACGCCCGACCACGATATGCCCAACAATGCCTCTTATGCGGCTCACTTGCTGAGGTTGCCAACTTCTTGCGTAGCGACGGATACGACACTCGCCTGTTCCGGGTATGTTTATGGCCTTTGGCTGGGAGCGTTGATGGCGCAGTCAATTCAAGCTCCTCTACTGCTGTTGGCTGGGGAAAACCACAGTTATTTTACGTCTCCTTATGATCGAAGCACCGCTCTCCTGTTCGGCGACGCGGGAACGGCGACACTGCTCGTTCCGGGTGGGAAGGGACGGTGGCATTTCGGCTTTTTGACCGACGGCTCGCGGCACGACGTGTTGACAGTTCCTGAAGGACGGTCTCGCCACCTTTTCAACGAACACTCCTTAGAGTACAGAACCTGGCCGGATGGAGGCGTGAGACGACCCATTGATATTTATATGGACGGCATGACCGTGTTCAACTTCGTGGTGCGCAACGTGCCGGGGTGTCTTTCGTCTCTGATGGAGCGTAACGGCGTCACGGCAGACGAGCTGGACCTGTTGTTGCTGCATCAAGCTAACCTCTACATGATGAAGCAGGTGGCAAAAAAATTGAAATTCCCCCTGGAAAAGATGCCGGTGAGCCTAGACCGCTACGGAAACTCCAGCTCGGCCACGATCCCCGTCACCATTTGCTCGGAACTCCACAAGGCTGTTTCAAGCGGACCTCATCGTGTTCTGGCCTCCGGTTTCGGGGCGGGGCTCTCGATATCAGCCGTTTTGATGGACCTGGGACCCTGTGTCTGCCCCGAAGTCATTGAGTATTCATAAAAAACAAGCCAAAGGATTGAAATGAAATATGGAAGTATTAAATATGGAAGCATTAAATATGAATGTACCTCAATTTATAAACGAAATCGCGGATATTATCGAGGCTGATCCACGAACGCTTTCCCTTGAAAGCAATTTTCGGGAATCGGCCGATTTTTGGTCCTCACTGGTGGCTTTCACGCTGTTGACCTTTCTGGAAGATCAATACGGCGCGACACTCTCCGTTGAGGAGCTCATCGAGTGCCAAACCCTAGGCGACCTTTATTCCAAAGTGTCCCGCGTAGGAGACGAGGCGAAAAAACAAATGGAGCGCGATAAATGACGCAAAATGACGCGCATGCAGCGCAAATAGCGAAAATTATCGGGATCGTGTCCGAGGTTCTTGGAGTGCTTGTCTCTGAGAGCAGCTCTGTAGAAGACGTGCTCGGATGGGACTCTTTGAAGACGCTTCAGCTCGTTATGGCGTTGGAGGAAGCGGGTTATGAGATTCCCTTGGAAAAAATAGCCGAGATCAGGTCGATAAAGGATATTTTAGTTTTTGGGTCTTTCACAAAGACAGAAAGCTGAGAACGACCGATGAGCGATCGATCCAATCGATGGGTTCTCGTCGCAGGGGCGTCGCGGGGAATTGGGCTGGCGACGACGCGGCTTTTGTTGCAGGAGGGCTATTCCATCGTCGCCTCCGCCCGAAACACGGAGACGTTGAAAACAGAGGCATTAAAAGAATTAAAGGAATTAAAGAAATTGAAAGAGGAGTTCGCTAACCTTGGCGAGGACCGCATGAAAATTTTGCCCTTCGACTTCAGCGACATTGAGAAACTTCAGGAATATGCCTTGAACGTGACCCAACTGACCGGAGGCTTATCAGGCCTGCTTTACGCCGCAGGAATGCAGAAGACCTTGCCTTTGACCCAGTCTAATCCTGTCATCGCCCATGAAATTTTTCGCCTGAATACCTTCGCGGCCTTCGAGCTGATTCGGCTTTTCGCCAAAAAGGGAGCCTATAGGGCGGAGGGCGCGTCATTCGTTCTGCTTTCTTCTATGGCGGCGCACGAAGGCGCTTTGGGAAAGGCTCTTTACGGGGCCAGTAAAGGCGCCCTCGAAGGCTTCATCCCCGCCGCCGCCGCAGAGCTGGCTGTCCGCAAAATCCGGCTGAACGCCCTAACCTTGGGGGTGGTTCGTACGGACATGTCGATGGAGTTTCTCGATAAAATGAGCGCGGAGCAAAAAAAATCTTTTGAGGAAGGCTATCCTCTGGGTCTGGGAGAGCCAGAGGACGCCGCGCACTTCATCGTGTATCTTTTTTCGGAAAGGGCGCGCTGGATCACGGGGCAGACTTTTGTTTTGGACGGCGGTCACTCCGTCAGAAAGGGCTGAAGCGGATACTGAAAATGCGCGATTTGGTTATTTACGGAGGGGGAGGACTGGGGAAAGAAGTTTTATCGCATGTCCGGGCAACGGACCCCCAAGGGGCGCAATGGAATGTTCTGGGTTTTATCGACGACTTTCTTCCTGCCGGAACGAGGGTGAGCGGGCATCCCGTTCTCGGCGGATTCGATTGGTTGGCCTCCCGCTCCCACTCGACGGCCGTGGTGATGGGGTTAGCCTCGCCCTCTGCCAAGGCGGATTTGTACGCTAAGCTAAAAGGGAATCCCCACATCACGTTTCCGGCTTTTGTGCATCCCCAAGCTCTGGTAGAATCGTCTGCCATTCTCGCTTCCGGAACGGTGGTGTCTCCTTTTTGTTTTATAGCCGTGGACGCGGCACTGGGCATTTGTTCGTTTTTGAACGTCGGCTCGCAAGTAGGACACGATTCTGTACTGGGAGATTTTTGTTCGGTCATGCCTCACGCCGACGTTTCCGGAAACGTGACGGTAGGGGAGCGAACTCTCATCGGCGCGGGGGCGAAGATCCTACAGGGACTTTCCATAGGGTCGGACGTCATGGTCGGTATCGGAAGCGTCGTCTTGAAAAACGTTTCCGACCACAGCACCATCATGGGATATCCCGCGCGGGTCGTGAAAAGAGAATGAAGTCGTGAAAAGAGAATGAATAGGTATTAGTACGCTGAAAGGATCGAAATGATTATGTCTATCAGTGAATCACAAACTCAGGTAGTGTGGGAAAAGAACCGAGACCCGGCAGGGTTGTTGAGGAAAACCCGTTGTTTTTTCCTGGATTTGGACGGAACTCTTTATCTAGGTGACCGCTGGATTGATGGAGCTTTGGATTTTCTGGATGGCATCCGGCAAAAGGGGAAAAAATTCGTCTTATTGACCAACAATTCCTCTAGAGGTAGCAAAGCCTACTTCGAGCGCCTGGCGGAGATGGGGCTCTCCATCCGACGGGAGGAATTGGCAACCTCCGGCGACGCGACCATCCATTATCTACTGAGGGAGATGTCGGGCAAAGGCGTCTTTTTGATGGGAAACCGAAGCCTGAGGGAGGATTTTGCCCGCTGGGGGGTGCTTCTGGATGAAGAGACACCCCAGGTGGTGGTGTTGGCTTTCGACACCGAGTTTGATTACGCGAAGCTGGTCAAACTGTGCGATTTTGTGCGGCAAGGTAAACCCTACGTGGCCACCCACCCTGACCTCAATTGCCCGACGAAACAAGGGGTCGTTCCTGACTTGGGGGCGCTTCTCGCTTACGTAGAGGCATCCACCGGCCGCAAACCTGATCTCGTCGTCGGCAAACCCAACGGAGAAATTATGGCATACGCCATGAAATTGGCAAACACCCAAAAGGAAGAGTCTGCTATGGTGGGAGATAGGCTCTACACTGACATTCTCGCCGGAGTAAATAACGGACTGTTAAGCGTTTGCGTGTTGAGCGGAGAAAGCAACCTGAAAGAAGTCATCCGAAGCTGCCCTCAGCCCCACCTCGTCTTCGATTCTGTCCGAGAGATGATTCCCTTTATCTGAATTTACGATAAAATGATTCCCTTTATCTGATTATCTGAATTTACGATAAAGCGATGAGAAAGCCAACGGCTTCAGTCGTTGGATGAGGTTGGATGAGGTTGGATGAGGTTGGATGAGGTTGGATGAGATTGGATGAGGTTGGATGAGATTGGATGAGGTTGGATGAGATTGGATGAAAATCGCAACGCCGCCGTTGGCGGCGTTTGTGTTGTATTTGGTTTCTTGCCATATGTCCACTTTCATGTTAAACTTCTTTTATGGCTTATCAATTATGGCTTATCAATGAGAATATTTACAACCACTGCGAGATGCGAGGCGGAACACGACCGGGATATCAATGTGGTTGTAAATATTCTCAGAGTGGGAGCATCCACTCTTAAAGGAGAAGACGTAAGACCGGTTTAAGTCAGCTGTCTTTGTCGATCTTAGAATCACACAACTTTAGTCGTGGGAGTATGTCAATTGAGACGAAACCGACCTGCTACTTGAACAACGGCAGGACCGCCTTGAACTCTGGCGTGGCGGCCTTGCGGAGCAGCCGGTAGACTATGGTTTCTGTGGGAAGGATGAGCGCTCCGTGAGAACGGAGGGTTTCCATTGCCATGAGGTGGTTTTCACGGTCGCGGCTACCGCTAGCGTCAGCCGCCACTACGATTTTCCAACCTTTGTCCAACAGGTCCTCCGCCGTGGTGAAAACGCAGACATGGCTTTCCGTTCCGAAAATCACGATCGTTGGCAGCGAAACCTCCTGAAGAACCTTGAAAAAACCTGGCTCGTCGCAACAGGAAAAGCACACCTTTTCAAAACGACGGGCTCCCTCCGGCAGGGCGGAACGAACCTCCTCCACCGTCGACCCAATGCCCTTGACGTACTGTTCCGTGTACAACACGGGTAACGAAAGGATGTTGGCGGCTTTCATCAACCTGACGGCGTTCTGTATCACGGCCTCGTTCCTGTGAATGAACGGCAAAAGCCGCTCTTGAAGATCTAGCATTAGAAGCGAAGTTTCTTCTCTGTTCAAACGAATAGACATACTTCTGCTACTGAAAACCTACACAAATGTGTAATAGTCCAGATTTTTTTTCTTCTTCTTATAGCTTCTATAAGCTTCTATAGCCTTTGAGAGATGTTTGCTTTTCATCATTCCAAGAATATTGAGGTCCTCGATTGTGATATAGGCCGGCTTGGTCCTCACCAGCACAGAGACTATTTTGTTGATATAGTCTTTTCTTACACAATCAAGTCTGTCAAGTCTGTAGTAGGCTTTCTGGACTTTGATACGCTGTTTGTCTAGGTTCGCAAATTTTACAGTAGCAGGTTTCACCTTCTTTCTATAAATTCATTTGTGAGTTTTAATTTATCTTCCATGTCCCACTTCTGTAGAGTTTTTAGGTAGAGTTTTTAGTTTGATGTCAAGAAATTCTGCCGCTTGCCTCGAACTATATATCTTATCCATAACACCATATTACATAAACACCATATTACATATCCTAATTAATAAAGCTAGAAACAATCTCCTTTTTATTTTATTGTCCATGTTTATTTTATCGTCCATGCGCTTCACGTTCCTGTCTCGCCTTGATGTCAGCTTCCGTGGGTTCCACTAATTGCAACGTCAGGTCCCGGCTCACGGTCTGCCCTCCCAAAATGTCTCTCAGTCCGACCTCCATGGCGTAAGTACCCGGAGCCAAACCATCGAAGGTACAAGAAAAAGCTAACGCTTGGGTGGGAAGTTGCGAGCGCATTTGAGTCGTCATCCTGGCCATCTCGGACTGGAAGGCGATCATTCGGCCGCTTTGGGGCAGTTTGATGAGCACATCCAAGGCCAGGTCAATGTTGTAGTTATCCTCCGTGCCAGGCGTAAGAGGCATCGCGAATCCTGCCGCCTCGGCGTAGATCGTGCAGACGTCGTCCAGTGTGAAACGGGTATCAGGATGAGGAGTGTAATCTCCTAGTCCGACGACATCATCGGCGAAAAGGAGCTTTCGGATGGACAGACTCTCCGCGCCTAAGACGAAAGAAGACGTTATCACTGACATCAAGAGAACGAGGAATGATAAAAAAACTATCTTTTTCATTTTCCGCATTTTTTTTACTTTTCTCACCCTATACTAACCTCCTTAGTACTCGATTCGGTAAAGGATTCTGGCAAGATTCATTATACAATAATTACTGGTAGTCACATTACAGGAAAACACGTCAAAGGAGTGTCCAACGAAAAGTGAAACGCGAAGATCTCCGCGCCAGTAAAAGAATTGTCGTAAAGGTGGGAACCAGTTCCATTACCTATCCCACGGGCAAGGTCAACCTGGGAAAGATGGAACTGTTGGCCCGTGAACTCTCGGATTTGCACAGCGCCGGGCGTGAGTTAGTATTGACCAGTTCTGGAGCGGTGGGCGCGGGAGTGGGAAAACTCAATTGTCCACCTCCGTCGAGCCTACCTGAGAAACAGGCCTTAGCCGCCATCGGGCAGGGCATCCTTATGCACATGTACGAAAAATTTTTCTCAGAGTATTCTAAAAGTGTGGCTCAAGTGTTGCTGACCCGCGACTGCTTCTCGGACCCCGAACGCTACCTGAACTCGCGCAACACGCTTTTTTCTCTGCTGAACTTCGGGGTCATTCCCATTATCAACGAAAACGACACCGTAGCCGTGGACGAACTCAAGTTCGGGGACAATGACACGCTCTCCGCGATGGTAGCCTGCAACGTGGAGGCCGACTTGCTGATCATCCTTTCGGATATCGATGGGCTTTACGATTCAGATCCCCGCAGGAACCCGTCCGCGCGGCTAATCCCAGAGGTGAGCGAACTCACGCGGGAGATGTTGGTGAACTCGAAAAGCAAGGGCAGCTCCTTGTCCAGTGGGGGAATGTTTACCAAGCTCTCCGCGGCGCGTATGACGATGGTGGGCGGAATTCCCCTGGTGGTGGCTTCTAGTGACGAGCCCAATATTATACGGCGCGTAGCCGATGGGGAAAATATAGGAACCCTTTTCCTCCCTTCCCGGGAGGGCTACGCCTCGAAGCGGCAGTGGATAGCCGTGGGCAGCGCCGCGACAGGAGCGGTCACGGTGGACGACGGCGCGGAGGAGGCTTTGCTGCGCCGGGGCAAGAGTCTTTTGCCCTCCGGGGTGACGAAAATCGAAGGGTCTTTCAAGATCGGCGACGTGATCGGCGTGAAGAACCTGGCGGGCGTCGAAATCGCGCGGGGCATTAGCAACTACGGCCGCGACGATGCCGAGAAAATCAAAGGCCGGCACTCCAGGGAGATCGAAGAGACCTTGGGACGCCGGGATTACGAAGAACTGATACACCGCAACAACATGGCGATATTGTTGTAGACGTAAGTCACTAGAAAGGAGACGGAACAAACATGTCCAGCAGGGACGAATTGGAGAAGATGGGTCTGAAAGCGAAAGACGCGGCGCGGCGGTTGGCAACGATGCCGACGGAGACGAAAAACGCCGCGCTTCGGGCGATGGCCGAGGCTCTGAGAAAGAACGGAGAAGCGATTCTAGAGCAAAACAAACTGGACCTAGAGGATGGGCGGGCCGCGGGGCTGACCGACGCTCTGTTAGACCGCCTGGCGCTCGATGGCTTTCGAGTGGAAGCGATGGCGAGAGGACTGGAGGAGATCGCGTCCTTCCGCGACCCTGTGGGCGAGGTTCTGGGAATGTGGAACGGCGAGAAAGGTATTCGTATCGGGCGGATTCGCGTACCGCTGGGGGTGATCGGAATCATCTACGAGGCACGCCCCAACGTCACGGCGGACGCGGCGGGGCTTTGCCTGAAGTCAGGCAATGCGGTGATTTTGCGGGGTGGAAAAGAGGCTCTACGCTCTAACACGGCCATCGCGGGAGTTCTCTCCACAGCTGCGAAGGAAAACGGTGCTCCCCAAGGAAGCATTCAACTTCTGGCTACGCCTGATCGAGATTTATCCGTGGCCTTGATGCAGTTGCAGCACCTCGACGTTCTGATTCCCAGGGGTGGCTCGAAGCTCAAGGAATCGGTGGCGCAAAACGCCCGGGTTCCCTACATCATGACGGGGGAGGGGAACTGCCACACCTTTGTAGACGCCTCGGCGGACATCGAGAAGGCCATAGCGATTGTTATCAACGCAAAATGCCAGAGACCTGGCGTTTGTAACGCCATGGAGACCTTGTTGATTCACAAAGACATCGCGCCCCGCTTCATCCCCGTGGCCTTGAAAGCCTTGGCGGACCGAGGCGTGGAACTGAGGGGCGACGAGACGGTTCGCAAGCTCTTCCCCTCCGCCAAACCTGCGATAGAGGCAGATTGGGAGACGGAGTTCGAGGACCTCATCCTAGCCGTAAAAGTCGTGGAAAGTTTGGATGAGGCTATGGAGCACATTTATCGTTACGGTACACGGCATAGCGAGGCGATCATCACGGAGAACTACACTAACGCCCAAAAATTTCTCTCTGAGGTGGATGCGGCAAGCGTTTACGTCAACGCATCTACTCGGTTCACGGACGGCGGAGTCTTCGGCTTCGGAGCGGAAATGGGCATCAGCACTCAAAAACTTCACGCCCGTGGTCCCATGGGAGTGGAACAATTGACTTCCACGAAGTTCATCATCTACGGCAACGGTCAGATCCGGGGATAAAAAATTTATAAATTTAAAGTGGAAGCTATTTAAAGTGGAAGCTATTGAGATGAGGGATTGGGTCAGGTGACAAGATATTTGAACGATGCGCCACATTCACTTCTTATTTTAAAAAGACATATCTTAAAAAGACATTAGGAGGTTATAGTGAGCATGATGTCGTGTATTGTTAAAAAGAGCGTCTGGACAGTTCATTTAATTTATTTAATTTTTTTAGTTACATTCCTGACGAGGAGCGCGGGGGCGCTAGAGATGCCGGAGCTGGAACGTATCTGTTCTTCCGGGACGGTAGAGGAACTGAAGCAGATTTTGGAAAACGTCTCGGCGGATATCGTTCTCGAAAACGGCAACCACCCGTTGCACGTTGTCGCCGAGTACGCCTCCGACTCCGCCATGGTGGATCTTTTGGTGAATCGGGGGGCCTCGATCCACGAGGAAGGACTCGAAAGGTTAACACCTCTGATGCTGGCCGCGGCCTATAATCCTCACTCACAGATAACGGAAGCCCTCATCAGGGCAGGCGCTCCCGTGAACTCCGCCGACAGGCAGGGGCGCACACCCCTTTATCTGGCCTCGGCGTCCAATGAATCTTCCGAGGTGGTGGGGGCTCTTCTCAGATGGGGTGCGCAACCCAACGTTAGAGACCGAAGCGGGAGAACGCCCTTGTGGGTGGCGGCTACCCGCGCCAAGGCGGACATGGTAGAGCTTCTCCTGGACATGAACGCGAAGGTGGATGAACCCAACAACGAGGGTGTCACCCCGCTCCTAATTGCCTCCGAAAAGCCCGACTCGGCTGTTTTGCGCTTTCTCGTGGAGGCGGGCGCTGACGCCAGAGTGAGGGGAAAGAACCGGTACACCCCCTTGATGAGCGCCGTGGCGGCTGGAGCCGACCTAGAATCGGTCCGCGCCCTAATCGCTGGCAAATCTGATGTCAATGCCGAGGACGACCAAAATCGGAGCGCAATTCTACTTCTCGCTTCGCGCAAAGATGGCGATCCTAATGTCGTATCCGTCCTGGTGGAAGCGGGGGCCAACCCGAACGCCATGGATTCCTCCATGACGACGCCCTTGATGGAAGCCTGTAAACAAAAAAATACACCGTTGGTCAAAGCCCTCCTGAAGCTAGGAGCAAAGGTCAGCCTTCGCGACCGTAATTCCTGGACAGCTCTGATTCACGCGGCCTCCAAGGGAGCTCCGGAGGAGATTTACGCGCTCTTGAAGGTTTACGGCGCCGACATCGACGAATGTACCAACGAGGGTGCCTCCGCTTTAATGGTCGCTCTGGAGTCCAAAGTAGGGGAAGAGGGATTCACGGCCCTGTTGAAGCAAGGAGCAAATCCCAACTATAAATCCTACGATACCGTTTCCGTTCTGATGGGGGCCGTCGCTATCGACGACGTGGAGGCGGTGAAAGTCCTGCTGGCCAACGGCGCGGACCCAAACCAGTCCACCTGGGATGGACTGACCCCTCTGATGCTGGCGACCCAGAGACTGAAGGAATCGAAGATGTTTGAGATCTTCGCCTCGGCCGGAGCAGATCTGAATTGTCAAAACGTTCAGGGTACAACAGCCCTCATGATAGCGGCCACGGCAGGGAATGTTCCAGCTGTCGAAAACTTGGTGGCCTTGAGCGCTGATTTGGAGGTTCGGGACTTAGATGGCTTGACGGCGCTTGCCCACACCGTTCAGGTTCGTGAAGAAAGCCAGGAGAACCTCGACGTTTTGGATCGCCTAATTGCCGCTGGAAGTGATGTCAATACCCGAGATCAGAGGCTCTCAACGCCCCTGATGTACGCCGCCCTGAGAGGGAAGCGCGAGACGACCCAAAAATTGCTGGAAGCGGGATCCCAAATAGACGCCACAGACTCCGTGGGATGGACGTCCTTGCATTTCGCGGCACGCAGCGAGTTGGGCCTAGAGGTTCTTCGCCTTTTGATCGAGACCCAAAGCAAAGTGGACATTCCCGACAGCGGCGGCACCACACCCTTAATGGTGGCGGCGTCCTACAACAACACGGAGGCCACGCGACTGCTTCTGGACGCGGGGGCCAACGCCAAACGCGCTGACAACACGGGACGCAACGCTTATGAGTACGCCGGCCTGAAAAACGCCTCCGACACCAGACGACTCATCGAGGAAGCCCAGGAGGAAACCAGGTAGGCAGACAGAAGTATTTATTTTTAGAGAAATGAGAATTAAGAGGCGATAGAGCTTAAAAAGTGTGGATTTTTTGCCAAGACAAAAAATCCACATTAATATATATTATAGAGACAAAAAAGATTCTGTTTTTCCTCTTATTGTGTTATCCTTATAATTGCTATTGCATAAATATCGAACAGAGGTGTTGGGGTATGGCATTGAGAGGAAGAAAAGCTCGAAAGATCAACATTGACGTCCCAGTTGACAGCGATTTGCCGATCAGGCTTAAAAGCGTCTCTGAGCAGACAAAACTGTCCTACTGTGAACTTCTCGAAAAATGGCTTTTCACGGAGGAACGCGAGAACCAAGCGAATGAAAAACATCGCGAGGAAGAATTTTTGAAATGGACGCAGCAGTTCGAAGCTAGATTGGCCGATATTCAAAGCCAACTTTTCGCCCTTTGGAAAAAACCCGAGGAAGAGGGGGGACCTAGTGAACAGGACTACCGCCGTGTTCTTCTCCAAAGAATTAGGAATCTTCGAAACGAGGGAATGTCTTTCGTTAAAATATCCGAAATGTTCAACAAAGAGGGAGTGCCGACAGTGAGCGGGACGGGCAAATGGTACCCCAGCTCGATTTCCCAGTTTCTAACGACCAATGGGACATTTTGACAAGATAGATTAAGATATAAGGATAGATTAAGATATAAGATATAAGATAGATAAATTAAATAAATTTAAGTTAAATAAATTGATTTTCTGTGGCAGGCCGCTCTGACCGAGGAGAGCTATTTTTGTGTTTTTATGTTTTCAAGACAACGCCGTTTCAGGTGTGGTTAGGGGGTTATGCCACACTAACAAGGGGAGGTACAAATTGTTATGCTTTGGAACAAATCTTTGGAAATTGGGATCCCAGCTATTGATCTTCAGCACAAAGAACTTTTCAAGCAAATCGATATCTTGTCCGACGTTACCCAAAAAGATCGTGTTCCCCAAACGTTGAAATTTCTGGAAGAATATGTGAGAAAACATTTCAACGACGAGCAGGCGTGGCATTCCAGGTCGAATTACCCCAAAGCTGAACTACATAAAAAGATGCACGTCGGTTTCGTAGCGGCTTTTGAAAAGATGAAACACGAGTACGACTCCGACCCTAGCAACGTGGCCGTGTTACATAAAATCAACAAAGCCGTTTTCGATTGGCTCAAAACCCACATCATGGTGCACGACAAGGATTTTGCTACTTATTACAAGACACGGCAGACGCAGTAAAACTTTCGAGCGCGTGTGAGCGTCATTGTGGCGCTATGGCAGGCTATAAGCTGCCATAGGTATATGTTACTTCGCTCAGTAGCGGATATCCCTCTCGATTCCGCCTTGTATTCGACATTTATAGGATACAATTTACAATCGGCGTCGAGAACTCGAGCAAAAAACCATGGTACGTTGTCTCATGTTCCGTGGGGGTGATTGGTGTTGCAATTGGCATATTGAATTTGTATCAGGAAAACGCGACCGGGATTCTCGGTACACTTGGGAGGCAGTACAGGCATAATGCAGGCAGACAGGATTCGTAATTTGGCTATCGTGGCCCACATTGATCACGGCAAGACAACCCTCATCGACTCTATTTTCAAAGCGGCCCAGACATTCAAAGAGCACGCGAAAACGGTGGAGCGCGTCATGGACAGCGGCGCGTTGGAGCGGGAACGGGGCATCACCATCCGCTCGAAACCCTGTACCGTAGAGTGGGGAGGCTATCTGATCAACATCATTGACACGCCGGGACACGCGGATTTCTCCGGGGAGGTGGAACGTATTCTCTCCACCGTCGATTCGGTCATCTTGATTGTGGACGCCAATGAAGGTCCTATGCCCCAGACCCGTTACGTTCTGAAGCACGCTCTCTCCATCGGCATGAAACCCATCCTGTTCGTCAACAAGGTGGACCGGGAGGGAGCAGACCCCCAAGGTGCCCTCAACAACACCTTTGATCTGTTCTTCGAGCTGGGCGCCACAGATGAGCAAGCGGATTTTCCCGTGCTCTACGGATCGGGCCTGAATGGATGGGCGATAAAGGACCTCTCCAGCCCCGACCGCGACAGCATGAACGATCTTTTTCAGGCCATCATTGACTACGTCCCGGCCCCCAACGTAAGATCGGAGGAACCTTTTCTCATGCAGGTCAGCACCTTAGCCTGGAACGAATACGTGGGGCGCATCGGTTGCGGCAAGATTCTTCAAGGCAGCATCCACAAGGGAGAACCCTTCTTACGGACCTCCACCAAGTGGCTGACGGCGGAACACAGCGGCACTAACTGGGAGATCACGGGAACGGAAAACGCTAGAGTCGCTCAACTGTGGGTGACGCGGGGGCTGGACCGGGTGGAGGTGGAGGAGGTTACAGCCGGAGACATCGTGTGGCTGACGGGTTCGAACGAGATTGACATCGGCGATACCTTCTCCGCCTTGGAACTGGAGGGCAAGCCCCTTCCCCCTTTGGCCATCGAGGAACCCACCGTGTCTATGTTTTTTCTGGTAAACTCCGGTCCTTTCGCCGGACGGGAGGGACAAGCGATCACCCTGCGCCAGCTCAAAGCTCGCCTTGATCGGGAGATGCACGCCAACGTGTCGCTGCGCATGGAGGACCTGGGGCGCCCCGACGGTGTCAAGGTATCGGGACGGGGCGAGCTGCAACTGGGTATTTTAATCGAGGAAATGCGGCGCGAGGGGATGGAGTTCTGCGTCTCCAAGCCCGAGGTTATCACTGAGACCCAGGACGGGCAGCTCATGGAACCCTACGAACAACTGATCGTGGACGTCCCCGAAGAGCACCAGGGCGTGGTTTTCGAGAAACTAGCTAAGCGGAAGGGAAAAGTGAAGAACATCGAGAATCAAGCCCGGGGCCTCCTGCGCATCGAGTTCGAGATCCCCACCCGAGGGCTGATTGGTTACCGAGGAGAATTTCTGACCGACACCCGAGGTTTGGGTATCATGTCCAACTGTTTCGCCGGCTATGGACCTTGGGCGGGAGACTTGACGAGTCGGAGCCGTGGAGCGCTGGTTAGCCTGGACACAGGAGAGGCTACGGCCTACCAACTGGAGAACTTGCAGGATCGCGGAACGCTGTTTATCGCTCCTCTGGAGCCGCTCTATAACGGCATGATCGTGGGCGAGAACAGCCGTCCTGGGGACATGCCCTGTAACCCCACGAAAAAAAAGCAGCAAACGAACCATCGTTCCGCCACCAAAGAACTCACGACCAAACTGGACGTTCCGCGGCGCATGTCCTTGGAAAAGGCTATGGAGTGGATCGAAAACGACGAGCTGGTGGAGGTGACGCCCCAGTCCGTGCGGTTGCGTAAGAGTATTCTAGATGAGCAAGAACGCCGTAAAGCGGCGAGACGAAACTGAAGGCGCAAGCGAAGGGGATTTGAAGATGGAGACGGTGGCAATGCAGAACAAAGCGCCGAGGGGCGTGCGGGATATTTTGCCCGACGAGTCGTGGAAATGGGCCTACGTGTTGGACGTGGTGACGCGGACGATGAGCGACTTCGGCTACTCCGAGGCGCATCTGCCTATTTTCGAGCATACAGAACTTTTTTCACGAGGAGTAGGGGACACCACGGATATCGTGGAGAAGGAGATGTACACATTTCTCGACCGGGGAGGCAGGAGTGTCACTCTCCGCCCCGAGGCCACGGCAGGCATGGTCCGCGCGGCCTTGGAACATAACCTTTGCGGGCAGAATCTCTCCAGCAAACTTTGGTGCTGGGGTCCTATGTTCCGCTACGAGCGCCCTCAAAAAGGCCGCTACCGTCAGTTCTACCAGATCGACGCGGAGTGTCTGGGACTAGTCGGCCCCGTCGCCGACGTAGAAATTATTTCGCTTTCCGCCGAGATCTTCCGCCGCCTGGGTCTCAAAAATTTGGAGGTGGTGATAAACTCCGTGGGGTGTCCCAAGTGTCGCCCTACCTACCGCCAGGTGCTGATCGACTACTTTGTGTCGAAAAAGGGCGAACTTTGCGAGACCTGCCTGGGGCGCTTGGAGCGCAACCCCTTACGGGTACTTGACTGTAAGGTGCCGGATTGCGGGCGCGTCGCCGATGCGGCCCCCGCTGTCTATGAACATCTGTGTGACGAGTGCGCCGCCCACTTCCAGGAGGTCAAGGCCGGTTTGGCACGGTTGGGATTCTCCTACAAACTAGACAAAAGGTTGGTGCGAGGACTGGATTACTACACCAAAACCGCCTACGAGATTCTGTCGGGAGATCTGGGCGCACAGAACGCTGTTTGCGGTGGAGGGCGTTACGACAATCTCTCGGAGTCCATTGGTGGACCTCACCTGCCCGGCGTGGGTTTTGCCGCTGGGATCGACCGCATTGTATTGGTCATGGAGCAGCAAGGTGGAACTTTCGGCGAGCGCCCGCGCCCCGTGGTTTACGTGGCCGCACAAGATGACTCCGCCCGAGGATTAGCGCAGACCCTAACCTACAAGCTCCGCATGGAGGGTTTCGCCGCCGAACAGGACGCGGGAGACGCGTCTCAGGGAGCGCGCAGTTTCAAGGCTCAGATGAAAAGCGCGGGCAAGGTAGGTGTCGCTTGGACTTGCATCATCGGAATCTCCGAGCTGGAGAAGAACGCCGTAACGGTGAAAAACATGGAAAGCGGGGAACAGGTCCTTGTTCTTTTAGAGGAGGTCGTTTCCCACATTCGCCGAGAGAGCGGCAAGAGATAAAAAAACCGGATAAAAAAACCGGGGGGCGAAAGAATGTCGGTCTTGCTCCGCCTCTTTGCCCCACATCTAGAAATCTACATCATCAGAACGTCCGATTCTTGTTAGGCCGATGTTAAGCCGATTTGAAGATAATCTCGCCGTCGGGTGACTCGTGCGCGGCGTAGACATATCCCCAGGAGCACAGATCAATCAAAACAGGTTTTACGGTCTCGCCGAGTTCCGTCAAGGAATATTCGACCTTTGGAGGAACCGCGTCGAAGACCTGACGGCTTACTAACCCGTCGCGCTCTAACTCCCTCAGTTGCTGGGTGAGCATTTTTTGCGTGATATTGGGAAGGCGGCGCTTTATTTCGCTGGTCCGCAGCTTTCCCTTTCTCAAATGATACAGCACGAGAGCCTTCCATTTGCCGCCAATGATCTCCAGCGCCAAGGCCAACGGGCATTCATACTCCATGTATTTCATCCTCTCTCCCTCTCTTCTTGCCGGCGCATAATGCATTCAATAAAAGGCCTAAAGATAAGTACCCCAAGTGAATCCAATAAAAAGCCTAAAGACAAATCCCCCTATAAAACCATAGGCACTTAAAAGTACCTACTATCTTTTTTGGAATGAAGCTCCTAATATACTCGTAACGTCATAATATTCTATAGTGTGTAAATGGTTTTCACAAGAGGGAGAAGCAATTATTTGACTATACTCCGAATAAGCAAATTTGACTTATTTTTTCGCAATTTTTTATTGTAACTGCAAGTAGCCCTTGGGAAATCTAGCTTTTTGTTGGAAATTCTAAAAACAGAAAAACAGAAGGAGGAAGTTGTCATGCACTTTTTCGAGTTTACCGAAGAGCAAAAGATGTTGCGTAAAGCGATCAGAGAGTTCGTAGAGGCCGAGATAGCACCAAAGGCGGCGGAGTGGGACGAGCAGGATGTGTGTCCTGTGGACCTCATGAAAAAAATGGGTGAGCTGGGCATCAATGGAATTTTTGTTCCCGAGCAGTACGGCGGCGCTGGACAGGGTTTTGTGGCACGCGCGATATGCCTCGAGGAGATTTCCCGGCACTCGGCGGGGTTGGGTATTGCCATGATGACCCATCATATGGCTCCCTATCCCATCCTCCTTTTCGGAACGGAGGAACAGAAGAAAAAATACCTCCCTGACCTTTGTACGGGAAAGAAGATTGGCGGACTTGCGGTCACCGAGCCGGGAGGCGGCTCGGACTTCAGCGGACAGAAGACCACAGGCGAGAAAAAGGACGGGGGCTGGTTGCTCAACGGAAGAAAGTGCTTCATCACCAACTCGCACATCGCCGACGTGACGGTTCTTACGGCCAAGACCAGCGTGGACGATAAGGGACGCAACAAACTCTCTGCTTTCATCGTCGAAAAGGGCACGAAGGGCTTCGAACCCGGCCGTAAAGAGCACAAGCTGGGACTCCGCGGCTCGGTGACGGGGGATGTAGTCCTGACGGACGTGCAGGTCCTGGACGATGCGCTGCTCGGCAAAGAGGGCGGCGGAGCGAAGATCGGGATGGAGGCCATTGGCGAGGTCGGTCGCGCGGGAATGAGCGCCATCTGCGTCGGCATCCTGAGGGGCTGCGTAGAGGAAGCGGTGAAGTTCGCGAACGAGCGCATCGTTTACGGAAAACCCATCGCCAAACTCCAGGCCGTTCAGTTCGAGGTGGCGAAGATCAGGGCGGATTACGAAGCCGCTCGGCTTTTGACGTACTACGCGGCTGGCTTGAAAGACGCCGGCATTCCCTGCGCCAACGAGGTCGCCACGGCGAAGTACGTCTCGACGGAGACGGCGGCAGCGTCCTCGAAACGGTTGATGGACCTGATGGGCGGTTACGGCGTCATCAACGAGTACCCCGTGGGGCGTTTCCTGCGCGACGCTCTGGCGTCCATCCCCTCGGGCGGCACCTCCCACATCATGCAGGTCATTATGGCGGCCAATACCCTAAACGGATTCCAGCCCTAAATCATGGCCTACAACGTTGTTGTCTGCGTCAAACCTGTACCGGATCCCAAACATTACGACAAGGTCACCATTGACCCCGTCAAGAAAACCATCACGCGCACGGGGATTCCGACTTTGGTCAATCCGGTGGATAAAAGCGCTATCGAATTGGCTTTGCAGTTGCGTGAGCGCTACGGCGGCAGCGTCGTTGTGATCTCCATGGCCCCACCCAACGCCGATGAAATTTTACGTGAGGTTTTGGCGATGGGGGCGGACGAGGCTTATCTGTTGAGCGACCGCGCTTTTGGCGGCGCGGACACGTTGGCCACGTCCTACACCTTGTATCACGGGATAAAAAAGATAGAAGCCGCCAAAGGGTTTTCCTTCGATTTTGTCCTGTGCGGCAGTGAAAGCGCAGATGGAGCCACCGCCCAAGTCTCATCACAGCTCGGAGAGTGGTTGGGTTCCCCCCACCTGTGGAACGTGTTCGAGCTGGAGGGCACGTCGGAAGAGGCGTTTGCTCTGAAGACGAAGATGGAAAACGGCTACATGGAGTGGGTGGGCTACACGCCTTTGGTGTTGGGCGTGGCGAGGGAGATCCGGAAACCCCGTTTCACCTCAATCATGGGAATCATGAAGGCGAAGAACAAACCCCTAACCGTTTGGGGCCGCGCCGACCTGAGCGAGGCGGAGGACACGTATCTGGGCCTGGCGGGTTCCCCCACTCAGCCGGGTGAAATTTTCTCGCCGGACCTGAAGCGTTCGGGAGAGCTGTTTACGGGAACGTCCGAGGAAATCGTGGGACGTGTCGTAACGATTCTCAGGTCTAACGGCGTCGTGGTAGGTGGTTGAGTCATGAGCGAAAAAAGCAAAAAAATATGGGTTCATGCCGAAGTTGTGGACGGGAAAATAGCAAATGTGGCCTTCGAGCTTCTGTCCAAAGCTCGCGATCTGGCCGAGGCGATGGGTGAGGGCACGGAGGTCGAGGCGACTCTCACAGGAAGCGGTCTGGAGAAAGAAGCCGAGCGCCTGGCCGAATGGGGCGCGAAGGCGATCTACTTGGCGGACGATCCCGACCTTCAGATGTATTCTCCTTTGACTTTCATTCCGGTTTTGGCGGAACTAGCGGCTAAACACCAACCGGATATCTATCTTTTCGGGGCTACGGCCATCGGTTCGACTCTGGGGCCCGCTGTGGCCGCGCGTTTGAAGACGGGAACGGCGGCGCATTGCATCGATCTGCGTATCAACGAGGAGAAAAAACTGGTGGCTCTCGTTCCCTCTTTTGGCGGCAAGGTCATCGGGGAAATTCTCTGCCCTAACAAAAATCCTCAAATGGCCAGCGTCAAGCCAGGGATCTTCACCAAAAAAGACCCGACTCCAGTTCCGGTGCGCATCGAAAAGCTGGATACATCATTTTTAAAGAAGCTCGATGCGCGAGGGCTAAAGCCGGTCAACGTCGTTCGGCGTCCCCCCGCGGGATTGCCCCTGAATGAGGCGGACGTCGTCGTGTGCGGCGGCTTTGGGGTTGGAAGCCAGGAAAACTGGCACTTGTTGGAGAAGCTCGCCGAATACCTCGGAGGCGCCACGGCCTGTACGCGCCCCGCCGTGGACGAGGGCTGGACGGATGAGCACTGTATGGTGGGGACCAGCGGGCAGAGCATTCGTCCCAAAGTCTACATCGGGTTCGGCATTTCCGGTGCGACCCATCATATATGTGGCATGAACGAGTCCGGCGTTGTCATTAGCGTCAACCGCGACGCGGAAGCCCCTATTTTCGAGGTTTCGGACGTTCGAATCGTGGCCGAGGTGAACAGCATTCTGCCCCTATTGACGGAGGCTGTCAAACCTAAGTTCTAAATAGCCTAAGTTCTAAATACTTCTAAATACAAAGGGAGGTTTCATGTATGAATAATTTGCTGGTGGAAGTGGAAGATGGAATCGCGGTAGTGACCATCAATCGCCCCAAATCTCTCAACGCCCTCAACAGCGAGACGCTTGCGGAACTTAATGAATGTTTCAGCGGCATCGAGAAGCGAGACGATGTGAAAGTCCTTATTCTGACGGGATCTGGAGAAAAATCTTTCGTGGCGGGCGCGGACATTACCGAAATGGTCAACGCGACGGCTATCGAGGGCCGCAAGATGGCTTTGCTCGCCAAAGTCACCTTCGAGAAGCTGGAGAACATGCGCCAAGTGACCATCGCCGCGGTGAACGGTTTTGCTTTGGGCGGAGGATGCGAGATCGCCATGTCCTGCGATATTCGCGTCGCGTCGGAAAACGCCAAGTTCGCTCAGCCCGAGGTCGGTTTGGGTACCATTCCCGGTTTCGGCGGCACGCAGCGCCTGGCTCGCCTTGTCGGCAAAGGCCGCGCGAAAGAACTGATCTTCACCACCGACATGATCGACGCTCAGGAAGCCTATCGCATCGGTCTCGCCAATAAAGTCGTGCCTTTGGCCGGACTCATCGACAAGTGCAAAGAGATGGCGAAGAAGATCATGGCCCAGAGCAGCTACGCCGTCTCTCTGGCAAAGGCCGCCATCAACGTGGGTCTCGACGTCGATTTGAACAGCGGTTTGAAGCTCGAGGCGGACCTCTTCGGCCTCACTTTCGCCACCGCGGACAAGAAAGAGGGCATGTCGGCCTTCGTGGAGAAGCGCAAGGAGAAGAAATTCACCGACTTTTAAGGTGGCTTCCAAAAAAGAAAAGAAGGTAACAGAATGTCGAAAAAACCGATTATCACCGCGGCCGAGGCCGCTCAATGGGTCAAAGACAGCGATACCGTTACCACGAGTGGATTTGTGGCCAGTTGTATGCCTGAGGCTTTGAGCAAGGCCCTAGAGCAGCGTTTCTTAGACACTGGGTCGCCGAAAAACTTGACGTTATTTTACGCCGCGGCTCAAGGAAACCGAGACGGCAGCGGCGCGGACCACTTCGCCCATGAGGGCATGACCAAGCGGGTCATCGGCGGACATTGGAACATGGTTCCCAACCTGGGCAAAATGGCCATCGAAAACAAGATCGAGGCCTATAACCTGCCGCAGGGCGTTCTGTCTCAGCTTTTCCGAGACATCGCGGGGCACAAGATCGGAACCATCACCCACGTGGGCCTGAACACTTTCGCCGACCCCCGCGTCGAAGGGGGAAAGCTCAACAGCATCACCAAAGAAGACATCGTTGAAGTCGTCACCCTTTGTGGACAGGAAAAATTGCTCTACAAACCCATCCCCGTGAATATCGCCTTTATCCGCGGCAGTTACGCGGACGAGAACGGTAACGTCACGGTGGAGCGGGAGGTTGCGTCATTAGAAGCCACGTCCATCGCTCAAGCCACCAAGAACAGCGGTGGTAAAGTCGTCGTTCAGGTGGAAAAAGTGGTAGCGGCTGGCGCGTTAGATCCTCGGCTTGTTAAGATTCCAGGGATTTACGTGGACGCAATCGTCGTTGCCGAAGACAAAGCGGATCATGCCCAGTGCGTCGGGTGCGAGTACGACGGCGCGATGAGCGGCGACTTCCGCGTACCCCTGAGCAGTTTGAAGTTCCCGCTGCTGGACGCCAAGAAAATCATCGGGCGCAGGGCGGCGATGGAGCTTACCGCCAACACCGTCGTCAACCTGGGTATCGGCATCCCAGAGTATATCTCCATGGTGGCCAACGAAGAGGGCATCGGGGATTACATGACGCTGACCGTGGAAGCGGGTCCCGTTGGGGGCATGCCCCAGGGCGGGCCGAAGTTCGGTGGCTCGGTGAACCCGGACGCCATTCTCGACCAGGCCGATCAGTTCGATTTTTATGATGGAGGAGGCGTGGATTTCGCCTTCTTGGGATTGGCTCAGGCCGACAAAGACGGCAACATCAACGTCAGCAAGTTTGGTCCGAGAATCGCGGGATGTGGCGGATTCGTCAATATCACCCAGAACGCCAAAAGGGTGTTTTTCTGCGGCACCTTCACGGCCGATGGTCTCAAAACCAAGGTGGCGGACGGCAAGCTCCTCATTACCCAGGAGGGCAAGGAGCGGAAATTCATCGACAAAGTGGAGCAAATTACCTTCAGCGGCGTGTATGCCGTTAAGACTCGTCAACCTGTTTTGTACATTACCGAGCGAGCGGTTTTTGAACTGCGAGCCGATGGAGTTTATCTCATCGAAGTGGCGCCGGGCATCGACGTGAAAACCCAGGTAACCGATCTCATGGGTTTTGTGCCGAAGATGGACGGGGCGGCTCCCAAACTGATGGACTCTCGTATTTTTACCGATGCGCTGATGGGCTTGAAAAAGTAACCCGTAATTGTTCAAGCTCAGGGGGGCAGAGCCCGTTCGGCCAAAAGCGGCCTCACTGATCCCCCTGAAACCCCCATCAAAAACCTTTGCTAGGTGTGAATCAAGCGGGGAAGGTATTTGAACAGTTACAAGTAACCCGGCCTGACAAGCTGGTTTTGAAAACTCTAAGGTCAACGTATAGTATATAGATAAGTGTCTATTCATCTTTATTTATATCGAACTCCTTCTTATTGACATCATGATAATAGCTTGTTATGCTTATTTCGTATCTTGAAAACTGAATATTCGTACCTTGAAAACTGAATATAAGAGGTTGTTCGGAGAAGTTCCGAACGTAAAATATTCAACGAAAACATCGATATTAAAACCGAAAACCAAGGTTATATCGATAATTAAAAAGAGTTTATCCTTTGGATAAACTTTGCGAGATTCAGCTTTTCCTTAGATCATATGGTCTTCGGAATACTATGCGAAACGTATCTGCTAGCTATGAGTAGGTATTAGTACGCTAAAAAATCGGTAAAGAAGGCCTCTAGATGAATACAGGGATTTTGATCCTTTTGTTGACTTTCGTCTTGTTTGGCGTCTTGGCGTTCAAACAGTTGAATGCGCTCATTTTGGCCCCCATCGTGACGATTTTCGTGTTGGTTTGTTTTGGTATGCCCATCTTAGGCAGCTTGAGCTGGCCAACATCCGCCATAAACGTAGAAGGTGCGGTGGAGGCGACGGAAGCGGGGAACGCCTCTTCGACGTTCTACTTCGGGGATGGCCTGATCGGCGCGTTCATGCCCAACGCCGCGAAGTACGTTACACAGTACTTCCTGGTATTCTTCGTATTCTTCGTAGGGGCGCTATTCGGAGCCGTGTATCAGTTCACCGGAGCAGCTAAGTCCATCGCAAAGTGGATGACCGGTATGTGCAGTGGTCATTTCGTGGCGGGCATCATCATGACGATCACCGGGGTTCTAACCTATGGCGGCATCAGCGGCTTCGTGGTGTTTTTCGTCATCTACCCTATCGCTCTTCACGTTTTTCGTGAAGCGGGCGTCAGCCGCCGCCTTATTCCCGGAGCCATTTCGGCGGGCACATGGACCTGGTCCATGTACGGCCCAGGTTCTCCGGCGATCCAAAACGTCATCCCCGTTACCAACCTGGGGACTACGCCCATGGCGGCGCCTATTCCCTCCGTCATTATCACGGTTCTCACTTACATGTTGATTTTTGGGTGGCTGGAATACCGTACCGCTTCTTTCAAGAAAAGGTGCTTCCCCTTCGAGGATGACGCCATTCGCGTGAAGCTCACCGAAGAAGAGCTTCGGAGCGAGGAGAAAGACGAAGACTTGCCCAACGTGTGGCTTTCTTTGTTTCCCATGGCGTTGATCCTGTTTCTTTTCAACGCTCCAATCTTCAAGAACGCTCAGGGTGTTCGCGCGGGCTTGCCGGTGGAAGTAGCTGTCTTCGCGGGAGTGGTCTTTGCCACAGCCACGATGTGGAAACGCGTCAACGACGGCATTAACGGCTGGGTTCGGGTGTTTAACAAAGGAGCGGCTGACAGTGGCGTGGCGATCCTCAACACGGCCATCGTCGTGGGCTTTGGCGGGGTGGTTCAGCAGACTCAGGGGTTCAAGGATCTGATCACCTGGCTTCAAAGCATCCAGATGGACCCGTTGTACTTCGTCTTCTTCACGGTGGCTGTGGCGGCCGGCGCCTGTGGCTCCGCGTCTGGCGGTTTGGGCGTTGCCTTCAACGCGTTGAAAAACACCTATATCGAAATGGGCGCTCAACTTCCTTATGTCCACCGTATCGCGGCCATCGCCTGGCACCCTGGACAGCCTTCCCCACCAGGGCGCACAGATCACCTTGTTGGGCATCTGCAAGTTGAACCACAGAGAGGGTTACTGGGACATCTTCATCACCCAAATTATCATCCCCATCATCGCGGGCGTCGTGTTTATTTGGCTGGGCCAGATAGGGCTGTAATTTGAAGTCATTATTATCTAAAGTCTGAAAGGCCATCGGGGTGAGATATTTCTAGTATCTTGCCCCGATATTATTTGATTTTTTGATTTAAGGGGGGTATCGTCGTGCAGGATAAAGTCGTGCGGGATAAAATAGAAACCCTTTCGACGCTGAAGGCCAAACTCACCGCCGGCGGTGGAGAAAAGAAGGTGGCAAAACAACATTCTCTCGGAAAAATGACGGCGCGGGAACGAATCGCGGCGTTGTTTGACGAAGGGAGTTTTGTGGAAATCGATACATTCGTGGAGCAGAGATGTGTTTATTTCGGCATGGATAAAATGGAGATTCCCGGAGAAGGAGTCATCACGGGTTACGGCACCGTTAATAACCGCCTGGTCTACGTTTTCGCGCAGGACTTCACGGTCATTGGGGGTACATTGGGAGAAATGCACGCGAGCAAGGTCTGCAAAATCCTCGACCTCGCGATAAAGGTTGGCGCTCCGGTGGTGGGTATCAACGATTCGGGAGGAGCCCGCATTCAAGAGGCAGTCGACGCGATGCGAGGGTACGGAGATATCTTTTACCGCAATACTATCGCGTCGGGCGTGGTGCCTCAGCTTTCGATCATCATGGGGCCCTGCGCGGGAGGGGCGACCTATTCCCCCGCGCTGACTGATTTCATTTTCATGGTGGACAAAATTTCAAATATGTTCATCACCGGCCCTCAGGTGATCAAAGCCGTCACCGGAGAAGACGTGACGGTGGAAACCCTTGGCGGGTCAATGACCCACAATGCTGTTTCAGGAGTGGCGCATTTTGTCTGTCCAAACGAGATAACGTGTCTGGCTGGAGTGCGTAAATTGCTCGGATTTCTTCCCTCAAGCAACAGAGAGCTTCCGCCGCTTCTCGAATGTTCGGACTCCTGCGACCGCCTTTGCTCCGAACTCGACACGATCCTTCCAGACTCCTCGAACCGGACGTATAATATGAAAAGCGTCATTATATCAGTGGTAGATTATCATGATTTCTTTGAAGTCCAACCCTATTACGCGCAAAATATCATTACCGGTTTCGCTCGTGTCGGTGGACAGGCGGTGGGTATCATCGCCAGTCAGCCGCAGGTCATGGCGGGGTGCATAGACATCAATGCCTCCGACAAATCTAGTCGTTTTATATCGATTTGCGACAGTTTCAACGTGCCTCTGCTGAGTTTTGTCGATGTTCCGGGCTTCATGCCGGGAACTAACCAGGAATATGGTGGCATCATCCGTCACGGAGCCAAGCTGCTTTACGCCTATTCCGAGGCGACCGTGCCCAAGGTGACCGTTATCGTTCGCAAGGCATACGGCGGAGCCTACATCGCGATGTGCTCGCGGCATTTGGGGGCAGATATGGTGTTGGCTTGGCCAACCGCTGAAATTGCGGTGATGGGGGCCGAGGGAGCGGCCAATATCATTTTCAAGAAAGAGATCGAATCGGCGGAAAATCCCGACGCGCTGCGAAAAGCCAAAATCGACGAGTACACCGCGGAGTTTTCCAACCCTTATCAAGCCGCCAAGCGCGGTTACATCGACGATGTCATCAATCCTTCCGAGACCCGAAAACGTGTCGCTTCGGCACTGAGAATGCTCATGGCAAAATGCGAGAGCCGCCCCGCCAAAAAGCACGGTAATTTCCCTGTCTGATGAAAAGAGTCTAATGAAAAGAGTCTGATGAAAAGAGAGGGATGCCTGGGAGTATTCGCGGATCGTATTTGTCACGGAAGACGCGAAAGAAGGCCTCAAGCGTTCCTCGAAAAGAGAAAGCCAAAGTTCAAGAAAAAATAAACACAAAACGTCCGGGTAGAGTAAATACTCTCCCGGATGTTGTTTTTCTTGGAAGTTGTGTGCTCGACGTCACTCTTTTAATTTAGCCTAATACGAGTCCGTTATTGTGGCGCCACGTGCTAACCATGTGAAATACCTAGAAAACTCTATCGGAGAAAGCATCGAAAAGAAACGTTTAATTGTGTCACGTGAAGGAATACCATAGGGCAAATGCAAAAATGTAGAAAATCATTTCTTTTTGCTCTCACCAGAGAATGCAATATCATTGAAACCATCAGCGCCGCAAATCACAGCGCACAAAGTAATAATTAAATGTCCATCTCAACCAGACGTTCCCTCAGCCGAAAATATCGTGCTTCCGGTCTTTGCCAATACTCTTCTTCTATACATCTATACATCGTCACTCCTGAAAATGGATTATTTACCGCCATCGTCTGCACGATTTCCATCCCCATATCCGTGTCCGCGAAATGGCAAACCACGAGCTGCGCAACCCGCAGTTTCGCGTTTTTTCACGCGTGGCGCATACGTCTCATCAACTCAACGCAACGACCGAACTACCTCAAGGGAGAGTTCGACATTCTCCGCGACAATTTCGGGAGGCGTTCCCTTATGTAGCATTCTTTTTGCTATTGCAATAGCCTTGTTGTATTCGCCTCTTGCTTCACCTATTACTTCGCCTTCTGCTTTGCCTTCTGCTCTGCCTTCTGCTTTGCCTTCTGCTTTGCCTTCCGCTTTGGCATCGTCGATTTCGGCCATTTTGTCCATCTCAGCCAGACGCTCCCTCAGCCGAAAATATCGTGCTTCCGGTCTTTGCCAATACTCTTGCTCTGTGCGTCGCAACTCCTGAAAAATTGGATCCTTTACCGCCATCGTCTGCATGATTTCCACCCCCATATCCGTGTCTGCGAAATACGCACCCCACACTCCAAGTCGGTCCTTTTCCGTTAAAGGTTCATCAGCTTTCACTTTCTTTAGAAGATTTTCCAGTATCGTCTCGAATTTCGGAAGCTCCACAAATGCAAGAACTTCATGCCGTGACAATATTTTTCCGGTTTTGGGGTTCATCAGCATAAAATCCCATATCGCTTGCGAGTCCTTGCTGAAAAGGTTAAACCCCGTCAACGAGATCGATATCGTCGGTTTCAGGTCGGAGTACCTCCCACCTTTTTCGAGCTGCCCGCTGAAATCTTGTGCCCAATAGAAGATCTCACGCTCGACGAAAGAAGAGTGTTTCCGCCTTTGCAGCTCAATAATTTGTTTGCGCCCATTCTCGTCTGTCGCGTGAATATCCAGGCGCGACAGCTTAAGTTCTTGGCCGCTTGGCGGGAGCTCCGAGTTCTCAATGGTAAGAGACACAATCCGTGGATGCTCCACAGAGACAAAGATGCAGTTGAGCAGATCCATCAGCAACGGCACGCGTACCCGACGACCCAGCAGAAATTTGAAAAATCTGTCATCCTGCCTGTCTACTGCATAGGGAAGTTTTCCCTCTTCCAAAAGACGAAACATCTCATCCCGCTCGGCGTCGGTAAGCCGCAGCAAAGGGTCCTGGTCCGTTTCCATTATCTCTCTCATGTCTTTACTCTCCTCAATCTCCTCACTAGACTTTCAAGTTTCGTTGTTTTCACTTTATCAAAGCACTTTTGAGATCGGCGTCGGTATTTGAGACTCATAATAGCGATACCCATGTGGATTTTATCATTGCTTGATTGACAAGAGGGAAAAACGTGGTATTATTCTTCCAATTTAACAATTTATAAACCGTTGACGTGGAAGTAAAGGTGCGACGTGCAGCTACAGAGAGCCGAACGAGGTGAGAGCCGGCGCAACGCAGCGCATTAGAATGGTCCGCTGAGGGCGCGGTCAAAGGGAGCGTAACACTTTCCCAAGTATTCTGCGACGTAACGCATACGTCAGTTGCGGGGAATATGATGGTATTCCGCAAGCGTTCAAGGTCTTTTTATCCGATTCTCACCTGGCAAGAGTTTTCGTTAGGGAGGTCTCGGGGAGGGCCAGTGAGGTTGTTTTTGGCCGATAAGCAGAAAGCCAGCGACGAAGGAGTTGTGCGAATCGTTTAGTTTCTTCATCTAGTTTCTTCATCAACGGCCTCCGCCCTCCTAAACTTGAACAAATACGGTATTCCTAAAAGAGCGCACAGGCGTATGCAGGCATATGTCTGTGAATCAAGGTGGCACCGCGGGAAATCGAGAAATCGAAGCCCGTCCTTGACAATATTTTGTCGAGGGTGGGCTTTTTTGCTGCCCTCGCGAAGGAGGAGTTTTTGTGATCAGACCAACGTTGGAGGAGGCAAGGAACCTATCGCAGGGCAACACGCTCGTGCCGATAGCGATGGAGCTTTTCGCGGACATCAAGACTCCGGTCGAGGTGTTCAGGACGCTCAAGGACAGGGGGCGTGAGGCCTACATCCTGGAGAGCGCGGCGAGCGGTGAGAGCTGGGGGCGCTACACGTTTCTGGGGAGTGCTCCGGTGCTGGAGGTATCGGGCAGGGAGGGCCGCGTGATCGTTAAATACCGCGGGGTCGAGGATATTCTTCCCGGAGACGCGCATTCGGCGCTCAAGGAGTTCGTCGGTTCGTACAGAAGCCCCCGCATCGCCTACATGCCGCCCTTTACCGGGGGATTCGTCGGATATTTCGCGTATGAGTACATCAGGCACACCGAGCCGACGCTCAAATTGACGGATTCGGATTCCGTGGGGTTCGACGATTTTCGCCTCATGCTCTTCGACCGAGTTATAGCGTTCGACAACTTCCGCCAGAAGATCATCCTCACCGTCAATATCCCGACGAACGAGCTTGAAAAGAGCTATATCGACGGTGTGGCCGCGCTGAAGGACATGGAGAACCTCGTCAAGTCGAACATCTCGGAACGCGTTCAGGAGAGTTCCGCATCGGCTCGCTTCACCACGTCATTCACCAAGGAGGCGTTTTGCGCCGCGGTGGAAAAGGCCAAACACCACATCCACGAGGGCGATATTTTCCAGTGCGTTCCCTCCATCCGCTTCAAGTCCCCTTACAGCGGCGACTTGCTTCAGCCCTATAGGATACTGAGGACGACGAATCCGTCGGCGTACATGTTCAACGTCTGTTTCAGCGACATGGAGGTCGCCGGAGCGTCTCCGGAGACGCTTGTGTCGCTGAAGAACGGCGTGATCAGCACGTACCCCCTCGCCGGGACATGCCGCCGCACCGACGACGACGAGGAAACCAAGACGCTCATCGAGGCGCTGACGCACGACGAGAAAGAGCTTGCCGAACATGACATGCTCGTGGACCTCGGACGTAACGATTTGGGCAAGATATGCCGCTTCGGAAGCGTGAGGGTTGACGAGTATCGGAGCGTAAAGAAGCTCAGTCACGTCTGTCACATAGCCTCAAGGGTGACGGGGGAGCTGAAGGAGGGGTACGAGGCCCTGGATGTGATGGCCGCGGTACTTCCCGCCGGAACTCTGTCGGGCGCGCCGAAGAAACGCGCCTGCGAGATAATCGACGACATCGAGGAGGAACGCCGCGGTGTCTATGGCGGAGCGCTAGGATACATTGATTTCGCTGGAAACATGGACTTGTGCATCGGCATCAGGATGGCGGTGCTGAAGGATGGATTTGTCTACGTCCAGGCCGGCGCGGGCGTTGTGGCGGACAGCGTGCCCGAACGGGAGTATGAGGAATGTCTGCGCAAAGCCAAGGCCATGATGGAAGCTATCAGAGAGGCCATGAAGGGAGGGTCGGGATATGATTCTGCTGATAGACAACTACGACAGCTTTACCTATAACCTGTACCAGCTCGCCGGGATGATCAACCCGGACATCATGACGGTCAAGAACGACGAACGGACCGTCGATGAAATTGCTCGTCTTGCTCCAAGCCACATTATTATCTCGCCCGGTCCCGGTAGGCCGCACGACGCCGGTGTATGCGAGGACGTGATCACGCGATTCGCCGCCGCCATACCGATACTGGGGGTATGCCTTGGCCACCAGGCCATATGCGAGGCGTTTGGCGCGGAAATAACGTATGCTTCTCGTTTGGTGCACGGAAAAGCAAGCGCTGTGCGAGTCGACGAGAGCGCGACGATATTCCGAGGCCTCCCCCCGGTGATAAAGGCTGCTCGCTACCACTCCCTCGTTGCCCGCAGGGATACGATTCCGAACGAGCTGGCGGTCATCGCCGAGGACGAGTTCGGGGAGGTGATGGGCGTCAGGCACCGGATCCACGGTGTATACGGCGTGCAGTTCCACCCGGAGTCCATCTTGACCCAAAACGGCGACGTGATCATGAAGAACTTCCTATTGATCGGATGCCGGTAATGCGTTGTATAGGTGAAGACATCAGCAAAAAACATAACATTCAATCCCTTCTACTTCGTAGTTTTATTAATTACATTGGTAAGGGATTGCATTATGGATATGCTATCACATTTAAATTGATGATATTTAAATTGATGACACTTAAATTGATGACACTGACGGTTCGTCTAGGAAAACCGTCAGTGGACAAGAGAGAATTCGCGAGATTCTCAAGAATTTCTATAATAATTGATGAGGCAGCCGTCTATCAGGATTTGGCGTTCAACGTCTGTCAAATTCCCGATCGTCAAATGGATTCTCACGATTTTTTCCCCGATGACGTAGGCCTTTATATCATCGGATTTTTCCGTCAACGCTTTTTTTATTCCGGGGAAAATGAGATAGTCGCCTAGCTTGAAACGCGTTGCGTCTTCGGTCAAGAAGGGGATAATACCCCAATTGATCAGGTTGGAGCGGTAACGTTTAGTCGCGTATTCCTTGGCTAGGTTGGCGGACGCGCCCAAAACTCTTTGGCACGAGGCAGCCTGCTCCCGTGCGGACCCGTCTCCGGGTTTGTTGGCGTATATCGCGCTGCCGATACTCATACGCTTTGGGTCCACGCCTTGGCAGCCCGGTATCGCCATGATTTTTCGGCAAATTTCGATGAACTCGGCCGAATTTGCTCCTTTGTCCCTTGTCTCTTCCATTGCGCGCGCGTTTTTCGCTCTCTCCACGTAACCGGCGTCTTTGCGGCTCAAGGTGAACTCGGCCAGGCGCAGAGGGTTCGAGCGATAAGATGAAGTCTCCCCGGAGGGAATTAACTCGTCCGTCGTCGTTACAGGATCCGTGATGTAAGACGCGATTTTGACCAGCAGATCATCGGCCAGCGAGGAGATTTTCGGCCAGTCTTTGATGTTGGGGCCGAACACCAGAGGAGAGTCGGGCAGGGGTTTCCCTGTTCCGTCATACACGCGTTTCATGTAAACGTTTCGGTCGAAAAAGAAGGAATGTCTTCCGTAACGGGTTTCCAGTTCGTCCGCCGCGGTCAGCCGTCCGCCGTTCATGGCGGTGGCGGCGATCGAGCGCGCGTCCATCAAGGCCACAGAGGCAATTTGCCCCTCTCCGGGCTTGGAACCCTCGCGATTCGGGAAATTGCGAGTCGTGTGGCGAATGGAAAACTCCCCGTTCGCCGGGGTATCTCCAGCGCCGAAACAGGGACCGCAAAAAGCCGAACGCACGATGACGCCAGCGCTCATGAGCTTCGCTATGGCACCGTTTCGGCTCAACTCCACATACGATGGCTGGCTATCGGGGTATAAGCTCATGGAAAAAGCGCCGTTGCCGATGGACGCGTCGCCCAGGGTGTCGACCACAGCCATGACGTTTTCGTAAATACCTCCGGAACATCCCGCCACAATGGCCTGATCGACGAAAATACCGCCGTTTTTGAACTTGCCTCGCAACTTGAAGTCGAGGGTTGAAATTCCTAAAATTTTCGCGCCATTCTCCTCGGCCTCAGCCAAAATCTCCGGCGCGTGTTTTTGGAGCTCACGTATAGTGTAGACGTTGCTTGGGTGGAAAGGCATCGCGATGCACGGTTCGATTTCGGAAAGATCCACGTGGATCATCCCGTCGTAATAAGCGACTCCGCGAGGCGCGAGTTCTTTGTAATCTTCCTCCCGTCCATGAGCTGTGAGATATTCGCAGACCTTGTCGTCCGTTTTCCAAATGGAACTCCAACAGGTTGTCTCAGTGGTCATGACGTCGATGCCGTTGCGGTAGTCCACCGACAGGTTCGCCACCCCGTCCCCCAGGAACTCCATCACCTTGTTTTTGACGTATCCATTCTCGAAAACCGCTTTGATAAGGGAGAGAGCCACGTCGTGGGGCCCCACCCCCCTCCGGGGCTTTCCGGTCAGGAAGACCCCCACAACTTCGGGGTACGGGAGGTCGTAAGTCTTGCCCAGCAACTGTTTGGCGAGTTCGCCCCCTCCTTCCCCCACGCCCATTGTGCCCAGGGCGCCGTAGCGGGTGTGGCTGTCCGAACCCAGAATCATCTTGCCGCAACCCGCCATCATCTCCCGGTTGTACGAGTGGATAATCGCCAGATGCGGAGGAACGTAAATTCCTCCGTATTTTTGAGCGGCCGAGAGCGCGAACATGTGATCGTCTTGGTTGATCGTCCCACCCACCGCGCAGAGGCTGTTATGACAATTCGTCATCACGAAGGGCAAAGGGAATTGCTCCATTCCACTGGCCCGCGCCGTCTGGATGATGCCGACGTAGGTGATATCATGGGAAGTGAGGGAGTCGAACCCGATTTCCAAATTTTTCTCGTTTTTCTCGTTTTTCCCGTTTTCCTTGTCGCCCTTATTGTGAGTGACTAGAATCGAATAGGTTATTGTGCCCTTTTTCGCCTCTTCACGGTTGAAAACCACTCCATTCACTTCATCTTTATCCACTCCATCAAGCGCGGATTGCGATTTTTCGATTTCTCTTTCCGGCAGGATATCGGAGCCGTTGACCACGTAGACACCTGTGTCGTAGAGTTTTATCATGATATGGATCACCTTATCCGTTCATAAAAGCGTTTATAAAAGCGTTTATAAAAGAAGAGAGACGACGAAACAGAACGCCGCCGCGAAAGACACGCTGGACGGGACAGCGACGAAAATGAGTTTCGGGAAAAGCGCCGCGCGCTCATCGTCTTTTGAGCAAGCTCCCAAAATCAAGCTGCCTCCTGAGGAAAACGGCGATATGGCGGACGATTGCGAGCCTATGACGATACACGTGAAAAGGATCATAGGTGAAATGCCGGTGGCTTGCGCGACGGCGGGAACCAGCGGGAATAAAGCGGGGCAGACCACGCCCAGGGTACTGCTGAAGAAGGACATGAAAGCGCCGATTACCCCAAAAGCGACGGGGATGAAAGTCACGGAAATATTCGAGCTGACCCAACTGGACAATAAGTTTATTGTACCGGCCTTTATGGCCACGGCGATCAACATGCCCACACCGCAAATCATGATCAGCGTCTCCCAAGGGATTTTTGCTATTACTTCCTTCTGTGGGGCCAATTTGAAAAGCAACGCGATCACCGCCATAACAAACGCGATTAGTCCCACATCGACTCTGGCGTTGAGAAAAGTTATCGTCGCGTTGTCCGGCGCTATGATATGGGCCAGGGGCGGGACCAGAATCAAGATGATCATAATGAACATCAAATACAAATTGAAGATCTGTTTTTTGTTGAATTTTTCGGGTTTATCCATGTCCTCGATGCGTGCCATATTCTTGCCGCCTCCGGATAAGAAGAAAAACCCGGCTATCAGCAACAGCGAAAAAATTATGGACGCGACGAACACCACGGCGGAATACCGAAACGAATCTGGAGTGTACCCGGCGTTATCCATCAACCCCCTGAAAACCACGCCGCTACCGCTGGTCATGAAGTTGGCGCCGCTCAAGGCCCCGCAATTCACGGCTATGGCTCCGATCAGCTTGCTCACCTTGAGTTTATCGCAGAGAATCAGCGCGATGGGCGCGGAGAAGGCCAAAACCGAGAAGAAACCGGCGCCCAAAGCGGCGATGAACGCGGCGGAGAAATAAATAATGAAGGGAAGCAGGTAAGGCGCTCGTCTGCAGGAATATAGGATACGCGCGGAAATTTTTTCCAGCGTGCCGTTGAGAAGGGCGAAATTATAAAACAGCGAGACCGCGAGGATGACGAAAAAGATACTCACGGGCCACATTCTCACAATCTCTCCAGGGCTCAGGTCGAGCACGAAGCACCCCAGCAGGTACGCGAACGCGATGGCGAAAATGCCCGTGTTGATTTTGGTGACATACCCCAGCGCTATGGCTGCCATGATCGCCGATATAATGTAAACACTTATCATGAGCAAGTTACCTCCTTCTTATGTGTATGTTCATTTCATATACTCAACAGCTTGGCGGGAATGTTTCTGCTCATCTCAAACAGTTGAGCGTCGTCTATTCCGTTATCCGAGAGGTACTGGAGGTACTCTTCCAAAGCCAATTCCCAGTGGGGGTTCTCCACTTGGCCGCCATCGGTGGAAATCAGGACATTTTTGTATCCCACTGTCCTGATGACCCGCAGGTTATCCTCCAGGTTGTTCTTATAAACGCCGCCGCCCATGGGCTGGGCGTAACATCTTTCGAGGTACACACCGTAATCTTTCGTGATTTTGATCTGATCTTCGAGAGACATGCCGACGATGTGAAACTCCGGATGAGTGACGACGATTTTATTGATGCCCATGTTCTTGGCCGCCTCGACTACCGTGAAAATTTCCTTTGGGGCCAGGTGCGCGGTGCCCAGCGCCACATCATAATCCTTGATGATACGCAGTATCTCCCTTAGAGGCTCGACGATCTTACCATCGGAAACGCACTCTATACCTCCGCTGTTTCCGTCTTTTCCGTCCTTGACGAGCTGGTTGACTGCGTGAGTGGTGGGCAGCCACACCACCTTCGCCCCCATTTTCAAGGCGGTTTCCACTGCCACGGGGTTGAGACCACCCACGGCTTTGTTGAGTGTGATGCTGCCAAACATCGTGAAGTTGTTGCTGCCTTTGTGGAGAATTTTATTGAACTCATTGACAAGAAAAGCCCTGTTCATGGTGGTTCCATGGTGCGATTTGATAACCACCGCTCTTGCCTTGACTTTGACCGCGGCGTTCATCAGCTCGATGTCCGTATACGCCCTCTTTCGAATATCCGGTGCCGAATGCACGTGCATATCAATGATGCCTTCAAGCGATATTTTCCTCATCCTTACTCACCTTTCCCATCTCATTTTTCTCAGAAACATGTCCGATATTCGGTATACGCATGCCCCCCATCGGCGTTTCTTTTTCGCTCCCACCTTTCAAATCCCACCTTTCAAAATAGTTTGCCTGTCCTCGCTCGCAACTGCGGTTACATCAGCGACGCGGCGGCTAAAAACGCTTTTAACTAGGCCTCCAGGTGCTTCTTCATTAGTTGTGCGGCTGTCTCCGCGTCCTTTGCGATAACGCGAGCAAGCACATCGCGAGCAAGCACATATGGAAGTTTTTTGGGTATTCTCCAACCATCGATTCATCATCGTTGTGTTCTTCCTAGACTTTTTACTTCAACATTCGCAAAGTGTACACATCCACAAGCTCTATAATATTACTCATTAAAAAATATTCAAGCAAGATCTTAAGTCCGTACATTTCTATAATGTCTTTTGCGGAAAACCTAACCACCACTTCAGGATAGAAGCATACAAATTAAAGGATTGGCGTATGATCGAGCCGAGCAAGAGCGATTTCTGTAAAATGTGAATTTATTTCAATGCCAATATAGTGCCGACCGAGCTTTTTTGCTGCGACGCAAGTAGTGCCTGAGCCGGCAAACGGGTCTATAACGACACCTTCTGCTGGAGTAACCAAAGCTACAAGGCATTCCATTAGCTTTAGCGGCTTCTGTGCTTCATGTAACCCACGATCATCTTTTTCAGCGGCAATTCGCAACACATTTGAGCATGTGGTAGAAGAGGCAAACATATTGTCGTTATAAATCTTCAAGGCATTTTCATTCCATGCGCCTACGCTGTTATTAAGTATGTTGTCCACTATGGTACCCCCCGTTCTGTATGGCTTTTGAAACCAAAGAATAGGCTCAAACAAGGGTCGTAAATTCGCAACACGCCACCCTTCCCAATTTTCGGCGGAAACGGCGTCGCCTCTTCTCTTGAATATTTCGGATACTCTTTGCGCCCTGTGAGGTGCAGACGCTTTCTCCCACGCTAACATATCCTTAAATGTGAATCCGCAATCTTCTAATGCGACAGTGCATCTGTGAGCGTATCTTCGACCAGCAAAGATAAAACACGTTCCGCCTGGTTTGAGTATGCGAAGCCAGTCTTTTGCCCATTGAGAACACCATTCCTGATACTCTATCGGTATTTTCTTGTCGGCTTCACTCCACCCATTAAGCGGTTTACCGCGACGCTTAAACAGTCCACCGGACTTTGTTTGAGCGATTGAAGAGCCCCCTAATGCCATGTTGGTGTTATTATGAAGCACATCCCAATCATCATAGCAAATACCGTAGGGTATATCCGATATTATAGCGTGTGCATAATTATCGGGAATCGTTTTGACTATATCGATTGAATTTCCTGTAACGACAGTATCAATCACAACGAATCCCCCTTATGTATTGCGCAATTTGCCGAATTTTTTCGTCAATTTTTTTGCCTTTATTAGTTCATCAATGGCTTGTTCTCGGGAATATGTTCGTATTTCGGCTATTTGCTCTTCCCAATATAGTAATTATTTCCTTAATCGTTGTGATCAAACCGAGCTGATTTTCCTACCTTTATTTCACCGCCCGGCCGTGTTGTCATAGCAGATGAATTTCTTTTATGATTTTCAACGTATCCCCGAAAAGTTTGCATAACTATCACCTCCATTTTTTCTTTTGATTTTATCACCTACCGTATTCAGATTTACTCCTCTTATGAGAAGCTGAAAGATCGAATCATAACACATGTCGTACCGGCGGAAGTTTTCAAGCTCAGCTTATTTCACTAATCGCCGCGCAAGGTTTTTACATGTTATACATCTTATCAAGTTATCAAGGCAGTGACGATTTATCCAGATTTTTATGTATACTAGCCAAGTAAGCGGAAAGATCGGGCTTTGGGCATTCCAAGAACAAGGGCAGCCGTCCGCGGTCAACAGAAAGACCCTTTTTCAGGCCCTCCTAGAGGCGCGGCAAACCTACGGGCGTAAACGCGTCGTCGTTGTGGACGCGTCCCGTAAAACGGCCAATTATGATCAATTGATCGCAGTCTCGATGGTTTTAAGGAAATTTTTTGTGTCTAAGACGCAAAAAAACGAGTGTGTGGGGATCTTGCTGCCGGGCAGTATCGCAACGGTGGCGCTTTTTCTGTGGCTCTCGCGTTGGGGGCGTGTTCCCGCCATGCTGAACTACACGGCAGGTGTGAAGAACATCCGGGCTTGTTGCGCGGCGGTCCGCGTCAAAACCATCGTGACATCGAGGCGTTTCGTCGAGACTGGAATAATATTGGCTCTCAGGCGATACAAGATATCGCGCAACGTATTGACAGAGCGTATAAACTGTTCTTCAGCAATCTGAAACGCGGGGTTAAAACGCCCCTTCCGAGTTTCAAAAAGGAGAAGACATAAGACCGGTTTCAGTCGGCTGTCTTTGTCGATCTTACAATCCCATGACTTTAGTCGTGGGAGTATGTCAAATGAAAGAACAGGGCTATGTGGAAGTCTCCATCCCTAAGAAAATTCTCTTCGTTCCTAGAATCCCTCTATGTTCCTAGAATCTCTCTATGTTCCTAAAATCCCTCTATTAGTTTCGGGAAAGACGGATTACCTGGAGATAACGGAACTGGCTGAAAAGGCGTGAAGAACTGTACAAGCTAAAAAATCCAAAGTGGCATTTCAGGAATATCATTCAATATAGCACTTTACCTTAATAAATTTTTATGCCAGTTACTCAGGGTTTGAAATGTTCCTTTGACATACGTAGGCTTTGCGATTCAAATATGCCTTTTTCCTCATAAAAATGAGGGCGCGTCACTTGCCTAGATGCTTACATGAGCGTATGATTAGTAATCAGATTTTCTGTTATTTTCTATTATGGAGGAGGTTGGTTATGGAGCCATTGGTATTGGACATGGTTCATTTTTCGGAGGTTAAGCAACGGAATCCGCAAAATGTGTACGCGCAATCTAGTGCGATGTCTTTTGAGGAACTGTTGTCTTCGTCAATGAAGCAGGTCAACGACCTTCAAGTAGAGTCGGACAACATGGTTCGCAAACTGGCGACGGGGGATGTGGAGGATATTTCCGAGGTCGTTCTGGCTTCTTCCCGGGCGGAGATCGCTTTAAAGATGTGCATGGAGTTGCGCAACAAGCTACTAGACGCTTACCAACAATTGTCTAGAATGTCGGCCTGATCCTCGGTCCGCGTAGAAAATTATGGAGAACTTGAAACAGTTACTGTCCAGGTTCTTTTTCTTTTGGGCGGGGCTGAAAACGTGGCAAAAGGCTTCTTTGTTTGGAGCCGCTTTTGTTGTAGTGAGCTTGCTCGGAATGATGATATTCTGGGCAGGTCGGACTACTTATGTACCGCTATTTTCGGGATTGGAGATAACGGATCAATCCGCCATCGTGGCTTATCTCCGAGACAACAAGATCCCCTACCGTTTGGAGTCCGCGGCTAACGCCATCCTTCTTCCCAGAGACCAGGTCGATGATACGCGCCTTTCTCTGGCGCAAGAGGGGCTTCCCAAGGGAGGGGGTGTGGGTTTCGAGATTTTCGATCAATCCAAAATGGGCATGAGCGAATTTCAACAGAGAGTCAGTTACGTCCGAGCGTTGGAGGGGGAGTTACAACGTACCATCGGCCGGATGGATGTTGTGGACTCCGCGATAGTCAACCTCGTCCTTCCTAAACAACAACTGTTTCTCGAACAACAACAGCCCTCCACAGCTTCCGTGTTGGTGCGCCTGAGGCCAGGAACCCAATTGGGGCTAAGCCAGATCAAGGCTATCCTCCACTTGGTGTCGAGAAGCGTGGACGGACTGCAGCCCGAAAACGTGACGTTGGCGGATACGACGGGCCGGATCCTGTCGGATATGGTGGCGGACGAGATGATTCTTTATTCGCCAGACGGGAGCAACACCATCACCTCGGTTCAAAGGGAACTGGAGCGTCAACGCGAAAAAGAACTGGCTCTCAACGCCCGTTTGATATTGGAACGTGCCTTTGGTCCGGGACGCGTTGTGGTGAGCGTGAAAGTGGATCTCGACTTTGACAAGAAGACCAGCACTTCCAAAGTATTTTTTCCCGACGGAGAGACGAGACGAGGAATTCCGCTCAGCGTGCAACAAACAGAGGAAAGCTACTTGGGGCGGCAACAGCCTCCTGGTGGGCAGCCTGGAACTACTTCCAACATTCCTGGCTACGCCGTCAATACGCAAGCCATGGATAATGAATATAATAAAACGGAGACCACAACCAACTATCAAACCAGCACACAGGAAAGCGTCGAGACTGTGACCCCTGGAGGGATCAAACGTTTGACAGCAGCGGTTCTCTTGGACGGAAATCTGGACGAGGCTGAGCTTGCGATGTGGAGGGAACTTACCGCCTCCGCCATCGGTTTCAACGAGGCGCGAGGTGACAGAGTTATTGTCAGGTCGAGGGAGTTCGACAAGACTTGGAGCGATGATTTGCTGGCGGAACTCCGGAAAGAGAGGATGTGGCGTCTGATCGTGGCGTCCATTGTCGCTCTCACGGTGATTACATGTGCGGGTCTGACGGGTTATTGGTGGTGGCGCAGGCGTAAAGCGCGTTTGGCGTTAGATTCGATTCAAAAGGAGAGCAAACACGTGCCCACAATTCAGGAAATGCTGATGTCTCCAGATTTGCTCGCGTTCCAAGGAGAAATGGCTGTTTTGGAAGAGCAATTGAAGGCCTACGCTAGGAACAACCCCTCCGAGGTCGCGAATCTTGTCAACGAGTGGATTTCATTGGAGGCTTAACCTATTGAAAGATGTGGATACCTTGTTTTTTACGTGTTCTTTAATGTTAGTTTGCTCGATGTATGATAAAGGAGTCCTTCTATGGCGAAAACTTCCAGATTGAGCAGTGTGGCCAGTAATGTCTCCAATAGAGAAAAGATTGCGGTTCTCATGGTGGCTTTGGGAAATGATATCGCCGCTGAAGTATACAAGTTGCTCGACGATACGGCCATTGAGCTGATCACTCTCGAAATCGCCAATTTAAGAAAAATCACCTCCGATTTGAAACTGGAGGTCATGAAAGAAGCCCAGGAAGTTTTGATGGCGCGCGAGTTTATGGCTCGCGGAGGCGTGGAGTACGCACGAGACGTTTTGGAGCGCGCATTAGGGCCGGAACGAGCTCAGAATTTGCTCACCCGAATCACGGCCAGTTTGCAGGTCCGGCCGTTCGATTTTATGCGTCACACGGATCCACAGCAGGTACTAGGCTTTATTCAAGGGGAACACCCCCAGACGATAGCGCTGATTTTGTCCTACCTGGACGCTAGTCAGGCGTCTTTGATCATCAGCGGCCTCCCCGCCGTAATGCAGGCCGAAGTTGCCAAGCGCATCGCCAAGATGGACCGGATCACTCCTGAGGTTTTGCGGGAGGTAGAACGGGTTTTGGAACGTAAATTGAGTACAGTTATGGGCCAGGATTTTACCCTGGCGGGAGGCATCGACGCGGTGGTTGCCCTCATCAACAGCGCGGATCGTACCACAGAACGCAACATCATGGAATACCTGGAGGAAAACGATCCCGAACTGGCGGAGGAGATCAAGAAACGCCTCTTTGTGTTCGAGGACATTATTCGCTTGGACGACCGCTCGTTGCAGCGAGTGCTGCGCGAAGTGGACATGAAAGAATTGGGATTGGCTCTCAAGGGCGCTACGGAAGAACTACGCATGAAATTTTTCAAGAACATGTCGAAAAGGGCGGCGGAAATGCTCCAAGAGGACATGGAATACATGGGCCCGGTGCGTGTCAAGGACGTGGAGGAGTCACAGCAGAAGGTCGTCAACGTGGTCCGGTCTCTGGAAGAGGCTGGAGAGATCATTATAGCGACTGGAGGAGAGGACGAGTTAGTTGTCTAGGTTGCGCCAGGGAGTTTTACGTGCCGTTCGCCTTCTACCGGACATTGTAAAAATAGGCGCCGAGCTTGAGACTGCTCTTCCTTCCGACCAGAAGGAAGAGCAGATTTCAATTGGAAAGCCTCCCGCCCAAAAAACGACGGAGTCCGTTTCGGGAAATATCGAGCGAACATCCCCCGAAATTTCTCACGAGGGCATGCGCGCCTCCGCTTCTTCGAAGTCCGAAACAAAAAACAAAGAAAAAAGTAAGGAAAAAAATAAAGAAAAAAAAGAGACCCAAAACGAGAGTGACGCCGCCGACCCCTACAAAAAATTGAAGGACCGAATCGCGGAACTCGAAACGCAGTTGAAAAGCGCTAATGCCGAAAAACAGAACCTTTCCAGCAAAATTACCTCACTGGAAACGGATGTGGCGGGAATCAAGGCTACTTTCGCTCAAAAAGAACGAGAGCTGGCCGCAAACGTTGAGGCCGCGAAGGAACAAGCCCGAACCGAGGGGCGCGCGCAAGGACATGAAGAAGGCTTGAAAAGCGGATACGATACGGGTTTGGGAAAAGCCCGCGCGGAGATCGAAAAGCAGTATCGAGAGAAATTTTCGAAGCTCGTGACGGCGCTGGAGGGAATCTCTGCCCATTTGGAGAAAAATTTCGCCGAACTAGTCTCCTTGAACGAGCCGCGGATGCTTCGACTTTGGCAGGGGATGTTGTCTAGGATGTTGCGCCATGAGACAAACCTTTCCCCTGAAGGAATCTTGAGCGTTCTATCGGATATTTTGTCACGTTTGAGCGACAAGAACCATATTCTGATCTATGTCTCCCCTGAGGACATGGCGCTGTTAGAAGACAGATTGGAAGGAGAATTTGGAGACGTTTTGAGGGGCGCGAAACACTTGGAGCTGAAGCCGGACGCCAGCGTCGATAAGGGCAGTTGCCTTGTGGAGACGAACCTGGGGGTTTACGACGCCCGTTGGCGTACCCAGCTCGGACAGATCGACTCAGCTGTCGAGAACCTCTTCCAACAATTAGGGAGAATACCAGCGGACGCAAACACGCCAAACGCGGCGAACACTCCGGAGGTCGCCAATGAGTAACCGTTCAAACCCTTTTCGTCCGACTCTCACCTGGCAAAGGTTTTTGCTGGGGGCTCTCGGGGGGGCCAGTGAGGCCGCTTTTGGCCGAATGGGCTCTGCCCCCCTGAGCTTGAACAATTACGTCAATGAGTAGGGTCGATTTATTTTCGGTGCTGGAGTCGGATTTAGAACAGCTCCAGTTGATTCGGATTAACGGTCGTGTGACGCAAGTCGTGGGTCTGGTGGCAGAGTCTCAAGGGCCGGACGTGCGGGTGGGAGACTTGTGTAGGATCTCCTTTCGGAATGCCGCCAACGGCCTGGACGCGGCGGTCGTTGGGTTTCGAGAAAACCGGGTGCTCTTGATGCCCCTAGGTGATCTGAGGGAAGTGGGGCCCGGTTGCGATGTGATGTCCACGGACCGGCCCTTGGGTGTCGCCGTGGGAAACGCTTTGCTGGGACGCATTCTAGACGGATTGGGCAATCCCATGGACGACAAGGGACCTGTGGTGGCGACAGATTTTTACCCTCTACACGCAACACCCCCTCATCCCTTACGCCGGCAGATGGTCGAAAGCCCTCTTTCCGTGGGTGTGAAGGTAATTGACGGGCTTTTAACTCTGGGCACGGGTCAGCGCATCGGCATATTCGCCGGCTCCGGAGTGGGTAAAAGCACACTCCTGGGTATGATGGCCCGCTATACCACCGCCGATATCAACGTGATCTCTTTAGTAGGAGAGCGGGGACGCGAGGTGCGAGAATTCATCGAGCGGGATCTGGGCAAGGAGGGGCTGAAGCGGTCCGTCATCGTCATCGCCACGTCGGATCAGCCGCCCTTGATCCGTTTGAAGGCCTCCTTGACGGCGACGGCTATCGCAGAGTTTTTTCGGGACGCCGGTAAAAACGTCCTTCTGATGATGGATTCCGTGACGCGTGTGGCCCGCGCTCAGCGGGAAGTGGGCCTGGCCATCGGCGAGCCCCCAGCCACGCGGGGCTATACCCCGTCGGTCTTCGAGTTTTTGCCTCAACTTCTGGAAAGGGCCGGAGCGGGAGAGCGCGGCAGCATTACCGGCATATACACGGTGTTGGTGGAGGGGGATGACATGAATGAGCCCGTGGCGGACACCGTGCGAGGTGTCTTGGATGGTCACATCGTCCTGTCTAGAAGGATAGCGGCCCGTAATTTCTACCCTTCCGTCAGCATTCTGGAAAGCGTCAGCCGCGTCATGCCGGCCATCGTCTCCCAGGAACACTTGGCGGCCGCCGGCCGCGTGCGAGACCTCATGGCTACCTACGCGGAGTCAGAGGACCTGATCAACATCGGAGCTTATAAGGCGGGGGCTAACCCTCGCGTGGACTGGGCCTTGAAGCATTTGGATGCCGTTCGCGAGTTTTTGGCGCAAAAAGTTGGGGAGTCTTCTTCTTTTGAGGAAACCGTCAATCAGCTCCTCGCCCTGGCGCTGGAAAGTTGAAAAAATAAAGTGAAAATATCGAAAAAAATATTGAAAAAATAAAGTGAAAATAGCGTAGACATAAGGAGGTTTTGACGCATGAAACAGCGGATCCAGCGGTTCGGCCGGATACTGAAGATTCGTGAAAACGACCGCCAGGCGGAACAGATTATTTTGGCGGAGGAACGCCAGGAGGAGGACTCCGTACTATGCCGCCTCGACTCTTTGGGACGGGAAAAATCGGAAGCGCTGGAGATTTTTGCCGGAGAAGCGGAGCGAGTAGTTTCCCTTCAAGAGATATGGCTTCAGAGGCAGTGTGTCGACGTCATCGAAAAACATATCGATAAGAGCAAGGAAAACCTGAACGATGTACGGCGCAGAATTTCCGACACGGAGACGCGCTTATTGGAACGGCATCGGGATGTGCGCGTCATGGAGAGCTACGTGGACCGCCTGAGGGACGACGCCTATAAGGCCCTGCTCGAGGCAGAACAGGTGGAGTTGGACGACCTGGCCGTGACGCGTTACGGTCACGTCTCTCAAGTCATGGGCGTGTCAACAAAACACACGAAAAACGCAAAAAAAGAGGGTAGCAGATGAAACCCGACCTGACCTCGATGAATAAAGCGCTGGACCGTATCGAACAGATCTCTAAGAAGTGGGGCGTGCCGTTCGAGCAGCGGCGCCCGGATCAAACGTCGGAGGTCCGTTTCGTCGATCTTCTGGAGGCGGAGAGAAAAAAAAGGAATAAGAACGAGGGGAAGAGCGGAAAGGCCGCGGGTCGGTTGAACCGGTCAAACACCGGGGTGGCCATGAATAACCTTAGCATGAATAACCTTAGAAAGAAGATCGCTCTTCTCGCCGACGAGTACAATATCGACGAGGAGCTGATCCGCGCTGTCATACAGGTGGAATCGGGCTGGAACACCGACGTGGTTTCCTCCAAGGGAGCGATGGGCTTGATGCAGCTCATGCCGCGCACGGCGGAGATGTTGGGAGTGGAAGACGCTTTCGACCCGGAGCAGAATTTGGAAGGTGGGGTAAAATATCTCTCTCAATTGACCGATAAGTATGAAGGGGATGTGGAGAAGGCTTTGGCGGCCTATAACGCGGGTCCTTCACGGGTAGACGCGGCAGGAGGGCCTCCTTTTTCTGTAACTCGGAGGTACGTTGATAATATTATGGCATTGTACCATCATTACCGGGAGGAAGAGTCATAATGGCCGAAGAACGACGAATCGCCCCGCCTGGCGGAGAAACTGCCCAAACCCCTCCGAGAGCGTTGTCCACGAAAAAAAAGAAAAAACGCAGCAAGAGTCGTTTGCTTTTTTTCTTGTCGTTGTTGGCGTTTGGAGCAGGAACAGGATTGCACTTTAGCGGTTTGTGGGATGCCAGACCCCTGGTGTGGAGTATTGTTCCTCAAGTTCCTTACGTAGGTACTTCTGTTTCTCGTTTTTTCGACATCCCGGAACAATACACTCTGACGGTAGCCCAGCGGCGCGCTTTTGAGCTGGAGGAGTGGCAAAAACGTCTTGATGAGCGAGAACGCAAATTGGGAGCGAAAGAATCCGCTGTCGACACGGCCTCCGGTGACCTGGGAGCGCGTATGGAAAATTTGAATCGTCAGGCGAGCGCCGCGCAAAATCGAGAGGAGTCCGTTAACGCGGAAAAAAACTCAGAACAGCAATTGATTGACCAAGTAGTCAGGACTTATCAGGATATGTCCGCCCGTAACGCGGCGCAAATCGTGGAGCAGGTGACGGAGCCTTTAGCAGTGGAATTGTTGCAGAAGCTTCCCGCGGACGCCCGCGCGTCCATTTTGGGGAAAATGGATCCCAGAAAGGCGGCCAGGCTTACGGAGCTGATGGCGGGAGGCCAATAACGGCGAAGGAAGGTAAGATCAGTGCCAAACATAGGAAACGCGTTTTTTTCAACTCCTATCGCGACTCCTATCGCGATTCCTGTTGCGACCCCTGAGCAAAAACCCACGGGCGCGGCCGGCGTGAGGGAGTCGGAAGGAAAAATCGGCGATAAGGGACTTCAAGAAGAAGTTATGCCCTTTTTGTCCGTTCTCACTCAATTCGCCGAGGACCTGAGACCCAATAAGAATACCATCGTTGACCCGATGGCTTGGTTCAACGCAAATAACAATGAAAACAAAAACGGCAACGAAAACGTAACAGATGAAACGCCGCTGTTCGTAAGGGAGGGAAATAATCCTTTTTTTTCGAAGTCCGTTTTGGATTTGTTGCCCTCTCTCGGAAAGGATCTGGACAATCACTTAGAAAATAACTTAGAAAATAACTTAGAAAAAAACACAGAAGAGGCATCACCTTTTGAGTGGGTAAACACAGTCTTAAGCGAATTGGATGCATTGAGTAAATTGGATGAATCTGAAGACCGAGTTCTGTCTCGTGAAGACATAAGTCGCCTCGAGGCGATGTTGGCAAAATTCCGCAAAAATGATTTGGAAGACGATGATTCTCTGTTCAAAACAGCTTTTGCCGATTTAAAATACACAGCGAATAACTGGCAAAAGCGCCAGGAAAAGGATGAAACGCCGTTTTTCGGGCAAGCGAACGAGATTCTAAATGAATTGGGTGAAACCGGAGATCGAGTTTTGTCCCGTGAGAATATAAGCCGCATTGAGGCGATGTTGGCGACATTTCGCGGCGTAAAAGACGACTTGAAAAATGATTTAAAAGGCAACTTGAAAGGCGATTTAGAAGACGACGATATTCAATTATCTCTCAAGACAGTTCTTACCGATTTAAAACTTCTTGCGGATAGTTGGACAAAACACCGAAAGAAAGGCGAGACTTTGCCTCTGAAAGATTTGAGAGGACAAGGCGCTTTGGATGGACAAGAGCAAGAAAAAACAGAGGAAAGGAATCTTCCTCTTCGTGAAACTCTTCTTCTTACACCTCTTCTTGTGGAAGATAATCCCAAGGGCGAAACGGCGGATCTCTCGAAATCGCGGGTTTTTTCCCACTTTGCTTCGTACCTTGAAACAGATCTCTCCTTGAAAATGAAAGAAAAAGAAAAAGGGAACGCGGATGCGTCTGAGGAAAAAACCGAGTGGGACGAAAGACTTTCTTCAGCGATTTCTCGTATTCCTGAACAAGGGGAATTGGCTGTCCCTACCTTTTCCGAGAGAACTTCACCTCGAAACGAGTTCTCCACCGAACGCGACGTGGTTGAGGGTTCTCCTCAGGAAAAGCTGGGTTCTTTGAATCGAAACACCGCCAACGTAGGCGCGAATTTGGCGAGTTCGGCAGATGCTAAAGAGGATAGCCCTTTATCGGGCAGCGAAAACGAGAAAGGAGCTTCGGTAAAACCCAAAGCGGAGGAACATAAGTCAGGATTTGAACAGTTTTTTGATGGAGTGCGACGCGGCGAAACACGAGGAGATGTTCACAGAGAGAGCCTGAACTTGGCGAAAGACGCACCCCTGCCCAGGAACGAAGCGCTGCGCGAAGGTCTGGATAACGTGGTTCGGTTTATCCGCGTCAGCGGAGAGCAGAAAGCCGCTTTGATCGTCGATCCTCCCGCTTTGGGCCGGATCAGCGTGGAGTTGACCAATAATGCTGTAGGACTGGAAGCCTCCATCAAAGTGGGCAGCGAGCAAGCGCGCCAGTTGATACAGGACCAGCTCGCCCAACTGAGGTGGTCTTTGGCACAACAGGGAGTGCAGTTGACCCATTTTTCGGTGGACGTCCAGCAGGACAACGGACGCCGGGAACAAGGCCAGAATTCGGATCGGAGAAGGGTCGAAGCCTCGACTAGAAACGACATGGACGAGGGCGAAGAGACGGTATTCAGGGTAGATCTAGACCAAGGCCTTCTTTATTGGGTGGCGTGAAGCGCTGAGGTAAATTTAAGGCACTTGATCTTTAGACCATAACAGGCGGGAGGAATTGAAATGGCTGTAAATAGCACATCCGACGCGAGTTCGGCAATAAGCTCGGACCAATTGGCTTCGGCTTCGCGTGCCGTGACGAACGAACTGGGTAAAGACGCGTTTTTAAAGTTGCTGATCGCGGAGCTTTCCAATCAAGACCCCATGAACCCCATGAGCGACCGGGACTTTATCGCTCAGATGGCGCAGTTTAGCTCGTTGGAGCAGATGACCAACATGAATACGGAATTGGAAAAAATGTCTGGAGCCGGGCAGTATTCGGCCGTGAACTACATAGGCAAGCTCGTCGTGTTCGATTACGAGGCCCCCGACGGCACGGTGACGTCTGTGGCGGACACGGTAGTGGCGGTGTGGTATGACTCCCAGGAGGGCGCCATACTTGAAACCGATCAATGTGGGGAGATTCCTCTGAAGAAGATCGACGGGGTGCTTTCCGCCTGATGATTGATTCCCTCTACTTAAGATTCGCTCAGTAAAAAAGCTCGAAGAGTTGCCCGACGGGGTAGCCATAAAGAACCGCTCCGGAGAATCGTTCGTATAAGCGCTTCTTGCCGTCCTCCAAAACCTGGGGGTGTACTCCCAGGTAAATGGAGACGGACGCTTCCACATAAGCCGCCAATTTGTCGCAAACCTCGATCAGCTGCCCATCTAGGGGATTGTACTTGTCATGGTTGAGTTCTTTCGGAATGTCCCCTTTATGACACAGAAGGGGTTGATCTTCCCGCTGTGTTTTGTTCGTGAATTCGTTCTCGGTATAGTAACGCAGCTCTTGAACCCAGTGACTCGGAATCAGCGGAAAAATCCGCTCCTCCATGGACTCTCGTTCGTAGCGGTGGATCAGGGCGTCCAGCCCCTCCACCGAGGCTTTGACGGGAGAGACGATGTCTCGGGTCAATACTTCAGGCAGGTCGTGAAAAAGCCCACCGAAAAAGTTATTGTAAGCGCGGCGCGGACAAACCCCTATCTCGATGGAAACAAGATAAGAAACCACGGCCACGAAAAGAAGATGTCCCAGCACGGAGGTCTGAGGGATCCTCGGGGTTTGGGCCCACCTCTTCTGAAAGGTCAACTGCCCCACTAAAGAAACAAACCCCCATAGCTTGGATGACGCGGGAGCCAAGAGCATCTCTCGAGCGGTAGTCACGTCGATGTTCTCGATTTGTTCTTCGATTTCTTGACGGGTTTGCTCGATACCGTACATATTGGCGCTCCAATGGAGGATGAAATCGAACTCCCACTTGGTAGCTAGGTAGTGCGCTGAACGCAAGACGCAGCTCTCCAACGACGGCGTCCGGGTTTGGTGATACTTCCGAAAACGTTCGGCGAAAGAGGCAGAGAGGCCGTTCAGGTCTTGTTCGAGCTTGTGAAACACCCATTCGTTAAGCTGGTCGCGGGTATCCTGGTCTTGCATCAGTTTATGAAACACCGGCGGACGGATATCCGTGACGACTACCCGATGCAGGAACTCGAAGACCCCGCCGTCGATCAGCGCCAGCCAATCGACGGCGCGCCCCGCGTCCTCCTCGCGCTTGCCCAACACCCAAGCGATAACCATCTTATGAGCCTGCTTGCCCAGTTCAGTGAAAACGGCGGGGTGAGGGTGGTCATTCCATCGTTCGATGCTGGCGGCGGAAAAAAGGCGCTCCAGAAGAGGACGGGTAATCATGTTCTGTTTCCGTTTGCATCGGAAGAAGAAGAAGAAGAAGAAGAAGAGGAAGAAGAGGAAGAAGAAGAAAGCGCCTTTGACACCGTCTGTTGGGCTTGAGCTTGGGCCTGGTAAAACTGCTGGACGATCAGCGCGGCCGCGTAGCCCGCCCCTATCCCGTTGTCGATGTTCACCACGGTGACGCCCATAGCGCAGGAGTTCAGCATGGTCAAAAGCGGCGCGATACCCCCTAAGTTGGCGCCGTAACCGGTACTGGTGGGGACAGCTACCACGGGACAGGAAACCAATCCCCCCACCACGGTGGGCAGCGCACCCTCCATACCCGCCACAGCCACGATGGCCTTGGAGGATTGCAATTCCTCCATGTGGGACAACAGGCGATGCAACCCCGCGACGCCCACGTCGTAAAGACGCAAGACATCACAGCCCATGTACTCGGCGGCGACGGCGGCCTCCTCGGCTACAGGAACGTCGCTACTCCCGGCAGTGAGAACAGAGAGGCCCTTGTAATGAGGGCTTTCTTGCCTTTTGACCCCCGTCGTTTTTGCCTTGGCGTGCAACACCGCGTCGGGCAACACAGAAGCGATAACGTTGTGCTGGTAGGCCGACACTCTAGAGAACAGGATGTTTTCCCGGGAATCGCGCAGGGCGCTGGCAATGCTAACCAACTGTTCGTCGCTTTTACCGGGACAGTAAATAATCTCCGAAAATCCCGTTCTTGCCGACCGGTTGGTGTCCAATTTCACCTCTCCGACATCCTTGAAGGGGATTGTCTTCATAAAGTTCAGCACTTCGTCCATATTCATGTTCTTGTCATCACACTTCATCACTCTTCTTTCTTCACCGTTGCCTCCGTCTCCACCTTAACCTCAAATTTCTCTTCTATTTTAGCCTCTTTATCCTCTAAGCGCGTAACGAGGATCTGATCGATTTTGTAGTTGTCGATGTCCATCACCTCAAAGCTATAGCCCCCAAAGCTCACCAAGTCCGTGCGGCGAGGAATCCGGCGCAGCATGTAGGTCAAAAATCCTCCCACAGTCTCGTAGTTTTCCGAGCTGGGAAATTCTTCGATCTTGAACGCGCTCATCACATCGTCTATGGGTGTGCCCCCTTCCACAAGCCAAGAGTGATCATCCCGTTTCATGATCTGCTCTTCCTGTCCCGCGACATTGCCCATGAGCATCACCATGATGTCTTTCAAAGACAGAATACCCACTACCAAAGCGTATTCATTCAACACCACCGCCAAGTCCTCACCCCGACCCTTAAACTGGTCCATAGCCTCCGCCAGGGTGAGGGTGTCAGGAAGGATCAACGGGGGTCTAATCTGCGCGGCGTCCGTCAATTCCAGACTTCTGCTCTTGAGTAGACGGGATAAGAGGTCTTTCGAGTCCACATAGCCAATCACGTGGTCGATGTTTCCCCGACACACGGGATAGGTGGTGTGGGGATGCTCCGCCACCTTGACCCGAATGCTCTCCTCGCTTTCGTGAATGTCAAAGTAAACGACGTTCTCCCTCACCGTCATGGCTGAGGGCACGGTGCGGGAGTCCAGTTCGAACACGTTACCGATCAGTTCCTTTTCCTGGTTACGAAGCACGCCCGCCAGAGCCCCCGCCTCCATCATCGCATAGAGATCGTCTGACGTGACGTCGTCGCGCCTCTTCTCCGTCATGCCCACAAGTTTGAAAACGGCGTTCACCAAGGCGTTCAAACTCTTGCTTAGGGGACTGAAGAAGGTAATCAGTTTTCGCATTGGCATCGCCCACCGCAGGGCCACCGCCTCAGGAAAAGCCATTGCCACACGCTTAGGGATTACGTCCGCGAAAAGAACAAACGCCAGTGTTATCATAAGAAAAGAGATAAGGGAAGCGGTTTTTTCCGCCGAGGAACGCGAGATGAAATCTGGGAAAAGAGCGGCGATGCGGGGAGACAGAAAGGAATCGCTCACGATACCCCCGAAAATCGCGACGGCGTTCAGCCCGATCTGGACCGTCGTGAAGAACATCCCCGACTGTTCCTGAAAAGCAAGAACCTGGGACGCGTCGGTCTTGCCCTCGCTCAAAAGAACCCGCAGCTTCACCCGGCGGGAAGCCGCCAGGGAAATCTCCCCCATCGACAAAAACGCGCTGCTGACGATTAGTAAAAATACAATCACAACTCCGTATAACATGGATCCGTACCTCCTTTGGCCTATGATCCTAGTCATGGAGCTAGTTTAACATAAAGCCTCGTGTTAGCGCTACTTTCTCCTCTTCTCCATCTCAGAGAAAGACTTTTATGGCTCCCTATCCGGTGTAGAAAGGGGTGTCAGCCTGTGGAGAGGACAGCTCTGGCCGTCGTCGCGAGATGGCGGTGAAACTGGCCTCAGTGAAGCAGGAAGTCAACTTTGAATCTGTTTAGACAGATTTGAATAGCTCTAACGGAACGGAGGTGTAGGTATCAACGTTTGAAGGAGTTTATAACAAATAAAAGAAAGAAGGGGGAAAGGAAGGTAGAAAAGAAGATAGAAAATAAGGTGGAAAAGAAGGTGGAAAAGAAGGATGGACAGTTATGTGATAAGGATCATCCAAGATCTCGGATGATCCTTGAATCTCTCAAGTTTCTTGTATCGAGACAAAAACTTTATAGCGTTAGACTCGCGATATTCAGCGTTTCAGGAGAATCTCCTCATCGTCCTTATTTATAAGCGCTACTCCTTCTTTGCGAAATTCAAACCTGTCGATTCCAGACAGGAATGTGAGAAATCTCTCCTCCTGATCCATAAGTTCCTTCGAACCAGCCATTTTGGTCGAGATCCCGTTTGTGATCAGGATTTTGTAACCGGACGCGATCCACAATGACGTGAAGTTGTTGATGGAAGCCTTTCCACTGAGTTTTCCATCAGAGTGAAAGGTGAGGGTCACGGTGGAACCCGGAATGACCTCTAAGTCGGCAATACTCGCAACCTTCCACTCCAGTTCGGTCGGAAAGCTCGGGTCCGACAGCCATATTTCTCTATCAGGTCGCCAGATATCATAGCCCAAATACTCCTTCCCTCCGATCTCAAGGAAAACCTCCTTTCCCTTGTTCCACAATGAGGTCGACGGATCGTTTTCAGCCTCGTACTTTGCTCCGGAAGCGGAAATGGCGCTCTTCATCGCGTAATTCTTGCCATCGACAGTCAGGGTGAAATCGTCTTCGTCCGAAAAGTTTCTTATGAGGACATATTTCGGGTAATTGTGACCGCTTATTTTGAGCACGGCGGTAGCGCCATCGCTCAGGAAAAAAGTCGACGGATCACCTTCAGCCTCAAATCTCTCCCCCGAATCGGTTGGCACGCGCTTCATCACACACGGCAAACCTTCGGGGAAAACCACGAGTTCGTCTTCTGAAGAGTCAGCCGCCCAAACCGTGTCCGCCATAAGCGTCAAAGTTATCACAAAAATAGTTCCTAACTGCACCCCCAACCGTAATGTTTTGAAAAATTTTTCTAATCCCGTCATCATCAAGTCTCCTTATCTTCCAAAATTTTACGCGCCCCAATGAAAATCACTGAAAACCACGTCAAAATAGTCTCACTTCTTTCCGTTTTTATCATCCGTCTTTTTTCTGTTATTTTTTCTTAAATTCAGGAAAGAGCTGATATAGCGCGCACGCATGATATAATAACACTATCGTATTTTTTGGGGGTTTTTATATTTTAAGTTGAACAGGAGGAGATTTTATGGCAAAGGCGGTAGTAGATGCCGATACCTGTGTGGGGTGTGAGGCATGTGTGGGGACGTGCCCAGTGGAAGCCATCGCTATCGATGAGGGAAAGGCGAAAGTGAACGCCGATACCTGTATCGAGTGCGGAAGCTGTGTTTCAACTTGCCCAGTCAGCGCGATTTCTCAATAAGTCATTCAAAAAACACTGCTGCCAGCTTTTGCGAGTTGGCAGCGGTAAATAAAAATCATCTCACACGATCCAACCTAACCCAACCCAACTCAACCTAACCCAATCCGATCCAACCCAATCTAAATCAATCTAAATCAATCTAAGCCTTGTTCTGAACATAGCGATTTGATTATGATAAAGCAATGAGAAAGCCAACGGCTTCAGCCTTTGGACGAGAATTGCAAAGCCATCGTTGGCGGCGTTTGTTTTGTATTTTGTTTATTGCCATATGTCTACTTTCATGTTAAACTCTTTTTATGGCTTATCAACAATGGATTCATTCGAACACATCTGTGTTCAATATTGCCTAGATATTGCCTAGATATTGGCTAGCATTTTATCTGGTGTCCAAAATATCGGCGCAAGATGCCTGTTGGTGATGCAGAAATACGACTCAAAGAACTTTTATACGAGAAAGCTGATGAAATCGATGTTCAGATTGCGAAGCTTGAGATCATGCCGAATCACGTTCACGCCTTTGTCAAAACGCGGCCAATCCTACGACTTTTGTCGTGGGAGCATGTCAAGAAGATGGGTTGTGTTCGCGTGTGGGGACGGGAATGCGACTTGATAAAATGCGCTTGAATAAAATGCACTTGAATAAAATGCACTTAAATGGAATCGACGTCAACTACTACGACAAAGGTTCGGGGGACGCGGTTTTGTTTTTACACGGCTGGGGGTCCGATTTTTCGGTGCTCCTGCCTTTTTTGGATCGCCTGGCGGCTGAGCGGAGAGTTTGCGCGCCCAATTTGCCCGGCTTCGGAGGAAGCGGGGAACCACCCGTTCCCTGGGGAGTGGATGATTACGCAGACTTCGCCATCGCCTTTTTGAAAAAACTGGGAATCGAGGCCGCGGACTTGATTGGACATTCCCACGGAGGAAGGATCATCATCAAGCTGACAAGCCGGAGCCCTCTTCCCTTTCGTGTCTCGAAGGCGCTGCTGGTGGGCAGCGCAGGCATCAGACCCCAAAAGACAGCGAAGCGACAGCTCCGCCTGGTTCTCTATAAAACCGTCAAAAGCTTTTTATCGCTACCTTTTTTGAAAAAGACATTCCCCGGCCTTCTCGAAAGCTGGTGGCGCAAAAACGCCTCGTCCGACTATCGCAACGCGTCCCCTCGGATGCGCGAGTGTTTCGTGAAGATCGTGAACGAGGACCTGACTCCCTTTCTCTCCTCCATCGCCTGCCCTACCCTTCTGATCTGGGGGGAGAATGACCGAGAAACACCCATCGACAACGGAAAACTTATGGAGCGCCTCATCCCTGACGCCGGCCTGGTCGAGTTGAAAAACGCCGGCCATTATCCTTTTCTGGATCAACCTTTCGTGTTTGGCAAGGTGCTCGATTCTTTTTTCAAGCTAAAAGGTGGAACACCATGATCGCCGTTGGTTATAGGGAAATTTTGTCTCTCGTTTTTCTGTGCGCCCATTGCGTTTCCACTCTACGCTGGTTGCACATGTTTCAACTGAACTCCTATAAAGTTGGAGTTCAGCTTCGATGGCTTGCTCAAAACAAAAGATATTGGTTACAAGACAATGGGATAGCGCTTTGTGTTTTTCCCTTCTCATTCCTGGTCTCATTCCTGGTCTCATTCCTGGCTCCGGATGGCGCTTCGCTAGCCTCTTGGGCCTTCATTCTGCTGTTCGCGGGGCAGTGTTGGCGCAACCGACCTTGCCGGATGAAGATGAAAAAACCTCTGGTCTACACGAACCGCATCAAGAGGATGCTGGCGACATACACGATTTTAGTTTTGGGAACCGTGTTTCTTGCTTTTCGAGCTGGAAGCCTCGAAATTCAGGCAACTGAGCTTGCCGTCGCTCACCTCCTCGCGCCGGGCTTTATCCTACTGGCCAACGGAATCAACGCGCCTCTCGAAAAAGCGATCAACCATCGATACGTGGAGGACGTGAGACGAAAACTCCGTGAACACCCCGGTCTTATGGTCCTGGGAGTGACAGGGAGTTATGGTAAGACGAGTACGAAGTCCTTCCTACATCAGCTATTGTCATCCAAATACGATGTTCTGACGACGCCGGAGAACTTCAACACGACGCTGGGGGTCGTAAGAACATTGCGCGAGAGGCTGAAACCCTATCACGAACTCTTCGTCTGCGAAATGGGGGCGAGAAACGTGGGGGACATCCGAGAAATTTGCGACCTGGCGCGACCCACTCACGGAGTGATCACCTCAATCGGCCCTCAGCATCTGGAGTCTTTCAAAACTTTGGAAAACATCGTCAAAACAAAGTTCGAGTTGGTCGATTCCTTGCCCAAAGACGGAGCAGCGTTTTTGAACCTGAACGACGAGCGCGTCCGAGCCGAGGCGTCTCGCCTCGATGAAAGCGGGTGTAAGACCGTCACCTACGGTTTTTCTGACAGCTGTGATTATCAGGCACGGGATATGAAGGTCTCGGTGGAAGGATCTTCCTTTTCAGTAAAGTTGCCCGACTCCACGGAGATGAGGATCGAGACGAGTCTGATCGGTGTCCACAACATCACCAACGTGCTTGCCGCTATAGCTGTAGCGGATTTCATGGGGGTCGATCGAAGGGATATCATCGTCGGAGCGAGCAGGCTGAAGGGAGTTCCTCACCGGTTGCAACTGATTTGCCGAGGTGGAGACATCGTTATTGATGACGCTTACAACTCCAACGCGGCCGGAGCGAAGGCCGCCCTCGACGTGCTGGCTCTTTTCGAGGGCTATAAAATTTTGGTCACGCCCGGCATGGTTGAGCTGGGACCCCGGCAGAACGAACTCAACGAAAACTTTGGAGCACAGGCGGCCGAGATTTGTGATTTTGTGATTCTCGTAGGACAGAGGCAAACGAAAAGCGTCTACAATGGACTGCTCCACGCCCATTACCCGGAGAGCCGGATTTTCGTCGCGGCCAACCTTGGCGAGGGGCTTTCTCGGCTTTCCGCAGTCGACGCGGGCGCCAGACAAAAGGTTATCCTGCTGGAAAACGATTTGCCGGATAATTATTGAACGTGAGGTGACAAAGCTAATATGAAGATTCGCGTAGGCGTTTTTTTCGGAGGCAGGAGCGTGGAACATGAGGTCTCCATCATATCCGCCATGCAGGCCATTGCGGCTTTCGACAGGACAAAATACGATGTTGTTCCTGTTTACATCACAAAAAACGGGGACCTATTCGTCGGCGAGCACCTCGATAAAATTGAAAAATATCGGGATATCCCCTCGCTGCTGAAAAAAAGCCAGCGTGTTTTTTTTCATAGAGATGGAGACCGGTTTCTCCTGGTACAGTACCCCATGAAACGTTTTGGAAGCTCCGTCCGCGCTGAGATCGACGTGGCTTTCCCGATCACTCATGGTACGAATGTAGAGGACGGCGCCTTACAGGGTTATTTGAAGGTCTTCTCTATCCCTTTTGTAGGATGCGACGTAACGGCCTCCGCTGTGGGTATGGACAAGTATCTCATGAAAGCACTTTGCAAAGAGAATGGGCTTCCGGTCCTGAACTGTAGTCGGGTTTATATGAAAGCTTTTTACGGCGACAAAAACGGAACGATTACTGACGTCGAAGGAAGCCTCCCCTACCCGGCAATTGTGAAGCCCGTAAATTTGGGGTCCAGTGTCGGCATCCGCAGAGTTGGAAATACTCAGGAGCTGATGGACGCGCTGGGCTACGCTTTTCAGTTCGCCGATACGGCCCTGGTGGAGCCGGCTATTCAGAACCTGAGGGAGATCAACTGCTCCGTCTTAGGTGATCGAGAATCCGCTATGGCCTCTGAATGCGAAGAACCGATCAACTATGACGCCATTCTGAGCTACGAGGACAAATACCTGTCGGGCGGCAAAACAAAAGGCATGAGCGCGGCGAAGAGGAAACTGCCTGCCGACATTTCCCTGGAGGTGCGTCAGCGGGTTCGGGAGCTGGCGGTGGAGACTTTTCAGCTTCTCGGCTGTAACGGGGTCACCAGGATTGATTTTTTGATGAACGCGAGCAGCGGAGAAATCTGGATCAATGAAATCAACACCATCCCTGGATCGCTGTCTTTTTACCTCTGGGAACCCGTGGGAATGCCTTTCACGCGGTTACTGGACGAGTTGGTTCGTTTGGCATTTAAAAGACGGCGCGAGGAAGCGGAGATTGTGTACTCTTTTGACGCCAACATCCTCGCTCAATTTGAGGCGGATGGAATCAAAAGTGGAATCAAAAATGGAATCAAAAATAAAAAGGTAGTATAACATACGCTATGGGCGAAGCAAGCCATCCGCGTCCTAACGTTCAGAAGTTCAGTCAGAAGAGTTCAGTCAGAAGTTCAGAACGTTTTAGTCATGCTTTAGCCTTGAAGGCGCGAAAGAAGCCCAAAAGCAAGGAGTCACGCGCGCGGCTCCCTGCTTTTGGTTTTTTTGTTTTTCGTGCGAAGTTGCCCTCTTTGAAATTGAATTTGAAATTGAAAATTGAATTTGAAATTGAAGTTGCCCTCTTTGAAATTGCCGGCTACCCTCGGATGAGGCTCAGTACCGACTGAGGAAGCTGGTTAGCCTGGGCCAGCATGGCCGTGCCAGACTGGGATAAAATCTGTAAACGCGTGAAGTTCAGCATCTCTATGGACATGTCCGCGTCGCGAATACGGCTCTCCGCCGCCGTCAGGTTTGTCCCAGTGGTCGTCAGATTTGTGACCGTGTGCTCCAGAGAGTTTTGGTACGCGCCGATCTTCGCCCGCTGTGTGGAAACCTTACCGAGCGCAGTATCCAGAATGGTGATGGCTC
>JAIRYN010000050.1 GCA_031267575.1 Synergistaceae bacterium
TACAACCGTAAGCCCGGATATACGCAAATGGCAGACAAATACGCCGCGAGGGAGTGGATTTGTCGTGAATTGAGTGAGAGAGGTTACGAATATCCCGACAGTTTTTTACCTGCGGTGTACGGTAAATGGGACTGTTTCGACGCAATCGATTTTTCGAATCTGCCCGATTCTTTTGTGCTCAAGACCAATCACGACAGCGGAACAGTCGTACTTGTTCCCGATAAATCGAAATTCGACGCCAAAGCCGCCAGAAAGAAGCTCACAAAAAGTTTGGCGAAGAATTATTACACACGCGGGAGGGAGTATGTATACAGAGATATAAAGCCCTGCATCTTCGCTGAAGAATGCTTGGGTTATAACATCAATGATTATAAATTTTTCTGCTTCGACGGAAAGGTTCGCGTCCTATATGTTGTTTTTGACCGATCTATTAAACCCAAGATCAATGTTTACACACCAGATTGGAATTTTATTCCGTTACAGATAGAATACCCCAATGACCCGAATCATATCATTCCCCGACCCAAAGTTTTGAGCGAGATGATAAAAATTGCCGAAATCCTGTCCCAGGGTATGCCGTTTTTGCGTGTGGATTTATACAACATTCTTGACAGAATTTATATTGGCGAGCTGACATTCTATCCCACAGGTGGCTACATTTTATTTTACCCCGATTCATACAATGAAATATTCGGAGAGTGGATTAAATTACCGGATACGAAAACGCTTTAATAAACGTTCAAGCTCAAACAGCGAAATATACACGCAATCATACGGCCTTTGGCTGGTTGGTGTTTAATAAGGCGGTCAAGTGTGAAATAAGCGAGGCCAAGCGATGGTCTTGTGAAATAAAAAACTGGCGCCAGTCATTTCTCAGATCATTTCTCAGATCATTTTGCTCATTTTTCGGAGTTTAGACTCCAAAGTTCACCGTCACAGTGGTTCCTTCTCCTAAGCGGCTCGTCAACACCACTTTTGCGTTACAGGCTAGGGCGATATGCTTGACGATCGCGAGCCCCAGACCTGTCCCCCCCGTTTTTCTCGACCGAGATTTATCCACTCTGTAAAATCGCTCGAATACCCTGGCCTGCGCTTCTTCTGGAATCCCTATGCCCGTGTCCGAAACGGACACCGTGACGCGCCCGTCATCCCTCTCGTCTCTACCGACCGACACCTTCACGGCGCCCCCTGGTTTGTTGTACTTGACAGCGTTGTCGATAAGATTATAAAACATTTCGTAGATCATGGCGCGGTTTGCCTTGAGGACAGCCTCCTTTCCCGCCACGGGCACATCTATGGTCACGGAAATTTCGTTTTCCTCGGCCTTTAACGCCAGCGCATCGACGGCCTCTCCGGCGACGGCTGCCAGGTTCACGTCCTCGATGGTCTCCAGAGACCTCCCCTCAACCATCTCGGAGATCATCATAATGTCCTCCACCAGGGCGATCAAACGTGTAGCCTCGTCTTTAATTTTCTCGGCGAAGGAAGACCGATCTTCCTCCTTGGCCATACCGTTCACGAGCATCTCCGCGTAACCTGATATACTCGTAAGCGGTGTTTTTAGCTCGTGGGAAACGTTGGCGGAAAACTCGCGGCGTATTTTCTCTGCCTTAGCTCGTTCCGTGGTGTTCAGAAACAAAATAATCGCACCGCTGTGGCTCACGGAGCTGAAATACACGCGGTATGTTTGGCCGGAACGCTCCAAGTCCATTTCTCCGCTGCGACCAGAGAGAGCGTTCCGCATGTTTTTCAGGAGGTCGATATCTCGCAGAAGTTCCAAAATGTTTTTTCCTTCCATTGATTTCGGGGCCATTGATTTCGGGGCCGACTCTTTTGCCGTTTCGGCTCCGAAAATACGTAAAACGCTTTTGTTGGCGGAAAGAATGATTCCCCGCCCATCGACGAGAACAACGCCCTCCCTCATGTTGTCCATGATTGCGTCGATGGTGTCCGTCTTCCTTTGTAAATCTTCCAGTTGCTCGATAATGCGCCCGCGTTGTGCCGTTATCGCGCGGACGAAAGGGGACAGTTCCTCGTAAGGTGGTGTTAGCACTGTGTCGACCTGTACCTCATTAATGGGTTCTACGATGCGGTTCGTCAGTTTCCCGGCGACGACGTTGCCGGCGACGACAATAGCCAGCGCTGCACAGACAACGACGGGCAACGCTCCACCGAACATTGAGAAAGCGCTCCTGGTGGTTTTCGCCGCGCGCAAAATTTTGCCGTCCGAGAGCCTAACCGCGTAATAATACGTTTCCTCCCTCAGCGTGGAGGAGAAACGTTTGATCTCCCCAACGCCAGATTCGAGGGCCACTTGCACTTCTTTCCGATCCAAGTGGTTCGGTAGGCTTTCCGCTTGGACGGTGTTATCGTACTCCACCGTCCCATCCGGGTCTATGACGGAAACGCGCAAGTCATTCATGTCCACGGAACGCCCCGTAGAATATCCCATAGAATATCCCATAGAATATACGGATGGAAACGCTGCTATCGCCGCTACGGAGGAGCCGTCTTTGAAGAATTCCACGCGCTCTCTGACCCCCGCTTGTACCGCGGAGACAAATTGACCATAAAAAACGGCACAGAGCGCAAAAGAGGTGACCAAAACACCGCTCATGGCCAAAAGTAACATACTGACATAAATTCGTTTTTTCACGTGTTCGCTTCCCGCCTCTATTTTCTTTTTATTTTTTTACTTTCCCGCTTTGTACCCCACATTGCGCACGGTCTTGATGATGCCACCCGCCTTGCCGAGCTTTTGGCGTAGAGATTTCACGTGCATGTCCACCGTTCGGCTTTCGCCGCAGTAATCAACCCCCCACACCTGGTCCAGAAGCTTCTCCCGGCTCAGCACGATATCTTCGTTCATCATCAGGTAATGGAGCAACTCGAACTCTTTATAGGTCAAGATCACTTCCTTGCCCTCCACGCGCACGGTGCGCCTGCGGTTGTCCAAAACGACCCCGGCGACTTCCATCTTCCCGGAGGTTCTCCTTTCCTCCTCCGCTTCGCTTCGGCGCAATACGGCCCTTACCCGAGCGATGGCCTCCATCACGGAAAAGGGCTTCGTGATGTAGTCGTCCGCGCCCAGGTCCAGCCCCCTGATTCTGTCGTGCTCGGCGCTTTTCGCAGTGAGCATGATGACCGGGATCCACTTGGTGTGGTCCGACGCCTTCAGGCTTTTGAGGATGGAGATTCCGTCGTTCCCCGGAAGCATGATATCCAGCAAAACCAAGGAGGGTAGAACCGTTTTGATCTGGGCGAAAAAACGCTCCCCCTCCGCGAACCCCGTGGTCTCGAAACCCGCAGAGTTCAGGGCATAGGAGACCAAATCCCGGATGTTGTCGTCGTCCTCAACCACGTATATTGTTTGCAGAATGTACCCTCCCTTATGCCCTGAACTCTACAACACTTGTTTATTTTTGTGTTTTCCCGTAATCGAAAAGATAACCCACTCGGCGATGTTCACGGCGTGATCTCCTATGCGCTCATAGTACTTCGCGATCTGCAATAGGTCAAAGGCCTGTTCTCCATTTTCCACGTTTTCGTGCACCAGCCCGATCAACTCTTTCTTGATCGTCGAGTACACGTCGTCCACCACGTCGTCATAAGCGATGACCGCTTGGGCCAGAGCCAGGTCTTTTTTCACGAAGGAGTCAATGCTCTCCTTCACCATCTTGATGGTGCCGGCCGCCATAGTGGAAATGTGCTCCAGTTTCTTAATGTAGGTTTGGCCGGCCAGGTAAACGCAGAGTTCCGAGATATCCGCGGCATGGTCTCCTATGCGCTCCATATCCGTAATCATCTTGAGCGCCGTTGACACCTGACGCAGATCTCCAGCCACCGGTTGTTGGTGCAACAACAGCTTCAAGCACATGCTCTCGATGTCGCGTTCCTGCTCGTTGATCGCTTCGTCTCCAGCGATGATCTGTCGCGCCGCCTCCACGTCCTGCTCCTCCAGGACCTTCGTCGCCCGGGCGATGGCGTGCTCGACGAGGGCACCCATTTCGATCAAACTCGTATTTAGCTTCGATAGTTGCTCGTCAAAACGGAGCCGCATTATCCAAACCTCCCCGTAATATAATCCTCGGTTCGCTTGTCTTGGGGTAGAGCGAACAAGGTCTCAGTCCCGCCGTATTCAACGAGATCCCCTAGTAACAAAAAAGCCGTGTTGTCGCTGATTCTAACGGCCTGTTGCATGTTGTGCGTCACGATGACAATGCTGTAGTTTTCGCGTAAAGTCAGCAGCAGCTCCTCTATTTTACCGGTGGAGATGGGGTCCAGGGCACTGGTCGGCTCGTCCATCAACAACACCTCCGGCGCCACGGCCAGAGCGCGGGCGATGCACATGCGTTGTTGCTGTCCCCCCGACAGCCCCAGAGCGGATTTTTTCAGTCTGTCCTTGACCTCGCCCCAAATCGCCGCCTTCCGCAAAGAAGCCTCGACGACTTCGTCCAGTTCGTATTTCGACCGGACCCCGTGAGTGCGAGGGCCGAAAGCGATGTTGTCGTACACGTTCATGGGGAAAGGGTTGGGTTTTTGAAAAACCATGCCCACGCGCTTACGAAGGCTATTGACGTTCATGTCCCCATACACATCTTCGCCGAAAAGTCGCACGCCGCCGGTTATCCTGCAATCCTCCACAAGATCGTTCATACGGTTGAGGGTCTTGAGCAGCGTGCTTTTTCCACACCCGGAGGGTCCTATAAAGGCGGTGATTTTTTTCGCCTCGATGTCCATGGAGATATTTTTCAGAGCATGGAATCCTCCATAATACAGGTGGAGGTCTCGAATTTCGAAGCAGTTCATTCTTGGTTTCCAATCCGTCGCGAGATTTTCGCCGACGCCATATTGATGAGGATCACTACGACCAGTAGCACCACCGCGGTGGCGTAGCTCTCGTTCGTGTGAAGTCCCTCGGTGGACAGGGCGTACATATGAACCGACAAGGTCCGAGCCGATTGCATGGGGTTGCTGGGAATCTGGGCCACGGTGCCGGCCGTGTAGATCAAGGCAGCGGTCTCGCCCACGATACGGCCGGTGGACAGGATTACGCCTGCCAGGATTCCAGGCATAGCGGAGGGCAGCACGATTTTGAAGACCGTGCGCAGCTTCCCCGCGCCTAGCCCGAAGGCTCCTTCACGGTAGGCGTCGGGAACGGATTTCAGTGCCTCTTCGCTGGACCGCATGATGAGGGGCAGGATCATGATGGACAGGGTAAATACCCCGGCCAACACGGAGTAACCCCAGCCCATGAACAGAACGAAAAACAAGCTGCCGAAAAGCCCGTACACGATGGACGGAATACCGGACAACGCCTCTGTGGTCACCCGCACCAAGGTTACCCACCGGCTCCCTCGCTTGGCGTACTCCGTCAGGTAAATCGCCGCGAAGACCCCCAGAGGAGTCGTGATAACGAGGGCCATAGGGGTCATCAAGACGGTGGAGACCAGGGCCGGAGTCAGAGAAACGTTCTTGCTGTTATAGGACGGGGAAAAAAGAGACGGCGTGAGATGAGGAACACCCTTGACGAAAATGAAAATCACGAGAAACGACAAAACGCCCAAGGTCACCAGAGCAGCCCCGTGGGTGATTAACGCCATGAACAGCTCCGATAATTTTTTATTTTTCATAATTTTCCTCCCCTTTTGAGAGCGGAAAAGCTCAGGTTGGTGACCAGAACGAACAGAAACAGCACGACGCCGGTGGCGATGAGGGTTTCACGATGAAAATCCGCGGCGTATCCCATTTCGATGACGATATTGGCCGTCAAGGTACGAACTCCTTTCAACAGAGATACCGGCATCCGCGCTTGATTACCCGCCACCATGATGACCGCCATTGTTTCCCCGATGGCCCGTCCGATGCCCAGAATGATCGCGGCGAAGATACCGGATTTCGCCGCGGGCAAGGTCACGAAAAACACGCTGCGGTAATGTCCAGCGCCCAAAGCCAGCGCGCCCTCGTAATAGGATTCGGGGACCGCGCGGATAGCGCTTTCAGCAATAGCTACGATAGTAGGCAGGATCATGATGCCCAGCAAGACGCAGGCCGACAAGATGCTGTTCCCAGTGATGGGGACGATAACCACCATGCCAAAAAAACCGTACACTACGGAGGGGATGCCCGCGAGAAGCTCCACACCGGGTTTGATGAAGCGGTAGAATTTTTTCGGGCACACCCTGGCTAGATAGATGGCGGACAGTACTCCCACCGGAACGCCGATCAAAATGGCCCCGGCCGTCACGTACAAGCTCCCTAGAATCATGGGAAAAATGCCGAAAGCGGGAGGCACGTCGGAGGGAGACCACTCCTTACCCAGCAGAAAACGGAAAAGACCGATCTTCCCTATTGCCGGAAGACCGTTCCGCAACAGGAAAAAGCAGATCAACCCCACCGCGAAAATAGAGACAAGCGCCGAGGCAAAGAAGACGGCGCTCATCAGCTTTTCTTTCAGATCTCTCATTTTCTTTCAGATCTCTTACAGATCTCTTATTTTCTTTCAGATCTCTTATTGTCTCTTATTGTCTTTTACTTAATTGAGGCAAGTCGCTCCATCGAGTCGCCTCGCCCGTGAAAATAGATTTGATCTGATCTTGCGTCAAGTTTGTTAAGGGATTTTGGTTGTTCGCGATCACCGCGATGCCGTCCAGAGCGATTTGAATAGAGGAAAGAACTTCCAGTTCGCTGGCCCTGAGTTCCCGGCTAGTCATAGCGATGTCACAGACTCCGGTGATCGCGTCGTTCAGCCCCGCGGACGAGTCGCTCTGCTGGATTTCCACGGCGGCGTTGGGGTTGAGGGTGATATAGGCTTCTTTCAGGCGTTCCATGACCGGCGTCACCGAGGAAGAACCACTCACCACGATTTTACCGGCGGATTTGCCGCCGGAGTAGGCCGGAGGGTTGTCACCGACGGCAATGTAACCCTGAGCGACAATCGCTTGCCCCTCGGCGGAGAGGATAAAGGCGATGAAGTCCTTAGCCAACCCTGCGGCCTCGCCCTTGGTGGCAATATTGAAGGGTCTGGCGATGGTGTATGTCCCGTTTTTCACGTTCTCCACGGTGGCCTTGACGCCGCCGATATCCAGAGCTTTCACCGTCTGGTTGAGGGACCCCAGGGAGATGTAGCCGATACCATATTTGTTCCCCGCGATATTGATCATCATGACGTTAGTCTGGTTGGCGATGACCGCCTCTTTCGTGGTCATGTCTTTTCTTGTCCCGTCGGCATTTCTGACCTCGATGCCGAAAAGCTCGATAAACGCTCCTCGGGTTCCCGACCCGTCTTCCCGCGACACGACCCCGATGTCCTGAGTCCTGTCGAAAGCAGCGGCTCTGCCCTGAGCGGTGGCAGCGTAGCCGCATCCCGCCAATAGGGACACAACCATCACCAGAGAGAGCAGTACACCTGTCGCCTTCTTCATGTTCATGATGTTCATGCTTTTCATTTCTTCTCTTCCTTCCCTTCCTTGCTGAATTTGTTGTGCTGAATTTGTTGTTCGGAAGAAATATTAGAGGAAGCATGTATAAACTAAACGAAGCCGCATGTAAAAACGGTGTAAAAAATGCCAGGTTCCTTTAAGGAAAAGCACAACTGAGACTCCAGGATATCTGACCCCTTCCTTGTTGTCCGCCGAGAGGTTATAATAGATTTTATCTTACCCGCAAAGGACGGTGAGACGCGCGTGGACGCAGGACCAAGTATCAACTTGCCTCCCTCGTATCCAACCCAGAGATACGCACGATGTTGTATTTCAATTTTGACCGGCGGCGGTGCGCGCGCGTGGAAAATGAGAAAAATTCGGGTGATCCGTTAGCCTGTAGGTTTCCTTCTGTGCCGCGCCTCCTCGGCGAAAAGGAGGTATTCCCTATGGAAACGAACGTTGCGGAACCAAGCATCGCCGAACTGCTGAAAACCAAGAAACACAAGGAGTTGCAGCGTCGCGTGACGGACGCTAATCCCATTGACTTGGCCGAGGAATTCGAGATTCTCAACCGAGAACAACAGGCCGTCCTGTTTCGCTCCTTGCCCAAGGACGCGGCGGCAGACGTCTTTGCTCACCTCCCATCGGAGACCAAAGAAAACCTGATAGCACTCCTAACCGATCCCGAGCTGGGGCACATCGTCAACGACCTTTTTCTCGACGACGCGGTGGATTTCATCGAGGAGATGCCTGCGGATGTGGTGAAACGTGTCCTGAAAAATGCCAGCGAGGACACGCGAAAGCAGATCAATCAGCTTCTTCAATATCAGGAGGACTCGGCAGGCAGCATCATGACCACGGAGTACGTGGACCTCAAAAAAGAAATGACGGTGGAAGAGTCCTTTGCCCGCATCCGCCGAGTGGGAATGGACAAGGAGACCATCTATACCTGTTACGTGATCGATAAAAACCGAACGCTGGACGGCGTTGTCACGGTGCGGACTCTGTTGCTGGCCAACAGCGCGGAGCGGGTGGAGGACCTCATGGAAACAAAGCTGATTTACGCCGCCACCGGCGACGACCGCGAATACGTGGCGGAACTTTTTCAGAAGTACGATCTGATCGCCCTGCCGGTGGTGGACACGGAGAAACACCTGGTAGGTATCATCACGGTGGACGACGTCATGGAGGTTCTAGAAAAGGAAAATACGGAAGATTTCTATAAGATGGCAGCCATCGAGCCTTCGGACGAACCCTACTTGACCTCCGGTATTTTTAAACTGGCAAAGCAACGGATCTTTTGGCTTTTGGTCCTGATGATCTCAGCTGTATTCACAGGAAGCATCATCACCCGCTACGAACACATCTTCGCGGTCTTCCCCGCTCTTATAGCGGCGATACCTATGCTTATGGACACCGGAGGCAACGCGGGCTCCCAATCCTCCACCGTCATCATTCGCGGCATAGCGGTAGGGGAACTCCATCTCTCCGACTGGATGAAAATTCTGTGGAAGGAAGCCCAAGTTAGCGTTCTGGTGGGGGGGATGTTGGGGGTTTTCAACGTGGGGTTCCGATGGTTCGTGAGCGGCAGTCTTAGCCTTGGACTAACGGTCGGCTCCAGTCTTTTCGCCACAGTGGTTCTGGCTCAGACTCTAGGTTGCCTGTTGCCACTTCTCGCCAAACTTCTACGATTTGACCCAGCTCTGATGGCCGCTCCTTTAGTCACCACGTTGGTGGACGCCAGTTGTCTGCTCGTCTACTTCAGCGTAGCGGAGACCTTTATGCGTTAAGGAAGCGAGTCGCGCTTAGAGGACCCTATAGGAACGGGTATGAAACAGGTATGAACTGTTCGTTTGAAATATGATTAAATCTATGTTAATATACATAATTATGAACAGGTTAGTAAGCATATTAGTAAGCATAAGTGAAGCATCTAAAATATTGGGCGTTTCGATCACAACGCTACGGTGTTGGGAGAAAGTCGGGCGTGTCAATATGAGCTCAATCTAATGAGTATCGCAAGACGATTGCTTGCGCCCGTGTTTTCAGCCATGGTGCTTCCAGCCATGATCAGAAAGAAGATTTTGAATCTATAAAGAGGATTTTAAATCTATCAAGAAGATTTTGAATCTATTTAGACAGATTTGAGTAGGTATGATGGAATAGGACATGAAAATGAGCTCAAAAATAAAGCTGTTTGTCAAGGATGCTGTATCGCGTTACACGTATATTCTGTGCGCGGGTTCTGTTATTGGAGCCTTTTATGCCCTGAATCCGCGATTTTTATCTATGTATTCGGTACAGAACATGTTGGTGGAGGCTGCGCCGCTGCTTTTGATGGCGGTCGGGATATCTTTCGTGCTTTTCACGGGCTGCATTGACCTTTCGACCGGCGCCGTGGCCTCCTGTGTCTGTGTTTTGACGGGCACCTATGTGGCGACCGTCGGTCACTCGATCATTCCGCTCATGATCCTACTGGGCGGTGTCGCCGGGGCCGCGAACGGCTATATCACGACGAAGTTCAAGGTTCCTTCTTTCATCGCGACGCTCTGCACTCAGAGCGTGTGGAAATGCGTAGCGCTCGTTCAATCCGGTGGAGGCTCCAAAAACATTCCCATACCGAGTCGTGGCTTGGTCCTATGGGCGTCGAGGCCCTTTCTGAACTTCCCCATGCTTTGCTGGATCGCGCTTGTCGTGCTTCTGCTCTTTTTCTTCATACAGCAAAAAAGCATTGTGGGCAAACATATCTTTGCCGTGGGGGCAAACGAGAGAGCGGCTCGCGTGGCCGGGATCGACACGGCGAAAGCCAAAATATACGCTTTCATCTATTCGGGGCTGGGCAGTGCCCTCGCCGGAATAATGTACGCCTATAAACTCAAAAGCAGCGTTCCCAATATCGGAGATCCTCTAAACCTGATGGCGATATCGGCCGTGGCTCTGGGAGGCACGTTGATGTCAGGAGGTAAGGGAAGCGTGTTTAGAACTCTCGTGGGGGTCTTGACCGTCACGGCGATTTCGTCCGGCATGAACATGGCCGGGGTTGACGCGTTCTGGAAGGACATCGTGTACGGCGTGGTTTTGATCGGGGCGATAGCGATCAACTCCGAAAAAGGTGTGCGCGATTTGGTCGTTAGGTGACAAAGGTTCTGACGGTGTGGGCCGAAAGACTTCCTGCTCGCTGAAGGCGCATTTTTGTTTTTTAATGATACGAAAAGATACGAAAAAAAGAGACCGTGATAGACAATGAATGACCTACGGGATGATTTTACTTGGAGGTTGCTTACTGACAGTGGTATCAAAAAAGGTATGCGGGTTCTGGATGTAGGGTGCGGCACAGGCGATTTGAGTTTTTTGGCATCGGAGCTTGTGGGGGATAGTGGAGCAGTGGTAGGATTTGACATTTCTGAAAATGCCCTGGTCGCAGCGAGAAGTACAGTAGAGAAAAAAAGCCTCTCAACAGTAAAATTTGTACAGGCGGATATATCCGAACTGCCCGACGACATCGGTATATTTGACGCGATAATTGGCCGCAGGATTTTGATGTACCTAAACAATGCAGCCCAAGGTATTGATTGCCTGCTTCCTCATTTAACGGCGACCGGGAAAATGGTTTTCCAGGAAAGCGATTGCATGGCATCTTCTTTTTGTGCTCTATCAATGCCGTTGCATACAAGGGTGCAGTCGTGGATATGGGATACCGTGGCAAAAGAGGGGGGCGATATCCATATCGGGAGACGGTTGTATTCTCTTATGAAAAACGCAAAACTAAAGATATTGCAAATACGCGCAGAGGCAATTTTGCACACATGCGAATCCGGTAGTGATTTGGGATGGGTCGCCAAAATTATGGCGCCTCGTATGATTTCGCACGGTGTTGTGACCGCAGAAGAAATGGATACTGACGCCTTGGAAGATAGACTTCAATTAGAACTGAGCGATAGCGATACTCCTTTTATTCGGGACATGGCCTTTGGTGTATGCGCAGGAAAACGTTTTGATCAGTCTTGAATTTTACCGTCATTTCACCAACTATGCCATTTTGAGCAGCCAAAGCAACACCAAAAGCGACATTCTCAACATAACACTTGCACATCTTTAGCGTTGCGACTATCGGCCCAATAAAATTGCTGCCTCCAATCATCAATATTCTCATATAACCACTTTCTTTTGCCTGCTTGCTATTTAAACCTTCAATTTAAACCTTCAATCTTCTGGCGCCGGACGGCAAGAGAGGACCGCGCCGGAGGTTTCGTGCAACGTCAATGTGACTTTTTTGTCCCGGAACATCTCCACAAACCCCTCCCTCGAACAAATATTGTCCCGTGTGTCCTTAAAAAGACAGGTTCCCGCCAAAGGAGCCGATCCCACCTGCTCGTTCTGCCAAACCTATGCAAACCTGAATAAATCTGATCAAATATGATCAGGAGCAAGTTTACTGTTGGCTTCCTGCTTCACTGAGGCCAGTTTCACCGCCATCTCGCGACGACGGCCAGAGCTTTCCTCTCCACAGGCTGACACCGTGGAACTCACGGCGTATTTTCTTAAATTGACTGCGGCGTTTACGTCACGATCATGACGTGCGCCACATTGCG
>JAIRYN010000051.1 GCA_031267575.1 Synergistaceae bacterium
GGACCAGAGGACCAGAGGACCAGAGGACCAGAGGACCAGAGGACCAGAGGACCAGAGGACCAGAGGACCAGAGGACCAGAGGACCAGAGGACCAGAGGACCAGAGGTAATTTTTACTACCTTTCAACGTTTTTTTCCTTCTCGTTTTCCCTTTTTCAATTTAGAAAATCAAAACGGGGATCACCGTCGATATCGCGCTGCCAATCGGGATTTTCTTCTTCATATTTCAACTTTATATTTCAACTAATGTCCTACATGTTCGGTGTTTACCGAACTCCAGAACTCGCGCGGCGGCGCGCTTAGCAGACGATCGATGAGGAGTGAAGCGTGTCGGTCGTCGAGTTTTTTCATTAATTGCTGATCTTTTTCTACGTTATTTTACACAAATAGGCTCCGCCCTTCAGGGCTTGACAATTATAAGTTTTAAAGTAAAAGTAGTAAAATGCAATTATTAGTGTTAAACTACCCATGTAGTATTAACGACGTTTTATTAACTAATATGGATGAATGCAGTAGTGCCTGCATTTTAATTCTTGTGAAGGAGAGATTGCACATGTGGAAAAATTTCAAACTTAGTTTCAAACTTTTGTTGGGATTCGGCTTGCTCTTGGTGATATTCGTTGCGTCAATAGTCATATCCTGGAGCAATATGGCGGAAGTTCGTGAGGATAGTGATTTCCTGTCTACTCAAATTGTTCCGGTAGTTGTGATGAATAGTGAGTTGGAGCGCGAAGCCTACGAGCTCTTTTTGGCGGTGCGCCAGATGCAATTCCTTGAAGACGCGGATTCGATGACGGCGGTAAGGGCGGCGATCACTACTACAGGGAAAAAACTAGACGAAATCGGTACTTATCGTTCTTCTCACGCTAATCTTCAAACTCCGGCATATGTTATAGACAATGTTCTCCCTGTATTTAAAGATTACGTGAAAGACACCGAAAAAAACATGGATTTCATAACAAAGAAGAATGAGGCTTATAACGAGATGCTGGAGGGTATGAGGATACTATCCACCTCTGCTCAACGGACTAAAGACATAATATCTGAAGTTATGCTTGAAGAGATTAAAAACGGCGATACGGCTGGAATAATGCGAAGATTGGATTTGATGCATGTAGGTGAGGAGATCGCCTCTATCTCCTCGAATCTATGGGTGTCTATGATGTTGGCCATGGACGCCGGCGACGTCACAAAGATGCGCTCGACTTTCGATATGTTCGAACCTTTTGAAAAGAATATGCGAGTTCTGGATCAGTACACCAATACGGACGAGAAGACACAGTTGGTGGCGCGAATGCGTGCGGCGATTCGGACTTATGCGACCAACATGGAGGCGTATATTGAACTCTACAAGCAATTGCAAGACATTAACATCGAACGCCTCTCCCTTTTCAATCAATTCAATACGGCTTCCTCGAAAGCCACCACAATGGCTCAGGATCGAATCAGAAGCCTATCGAGGGCGGCCGTCGCTAGCCTGAGTGACGCTATCTTTCTTATGAACTCCTGCACGGGCCTCGCCATGATTTTAGGGATATTAATCGCGATCTTCATCTCCCGTAGCATCTCGAAGCCGTTGAACACGATTGTCCAACTCGCCAAACGCGTCGGAGACGGTGACATGACTGTTGAGTACAAAGAATTTGGTTATGAGGGTAAGGATGAATTGGGTACGCTCTCCCTGGCTCTGTCCCAAATGATCACAGATCAAGAAAAGGCCATGCAGCAAATTCTTTCTGTGGCGGTAAAACTTTCAGATGAAGCAGTCGACCTTTCCGCCATTTCTCAGGAAACGGACGCCTCGATGATGGAAGTTAAGTCATCCATCGAACAAGTTGCTTCTTTGAGCGAGGCCAATGGTGCCGCTCTCGAAGAATGTAATGCTGGTGTTGAGGAGATGAGCGCAGGAGCGGATACCGTGGCTCAGTCGTCCACCGACAGCGCCGCTTTCCTTTCTCAGACCACGGGGGCTTCTCAAAAAGCTATTCAGACGGTGAGCGGCGTCATTTCGGGTATGCATAACGTGGATAAAAACGCCAAGGAAAGTGAAAACAAAATACGTCAGTTGGTTTCGTCTGTGGATAACGTCAGCAGTTTTGTATCGGTCATCACGGGGATCGCGGATCAGACGAACCTCCTTGCCCTCAACGCGGCCATTGAGGCGGCGCGCGCCGGAGAGGTCGGGCGCGGGTTTGCTGTGGTCGCTGAAGAGGTTCGCAAGTTGGCAGAAGAGTCCGCTCGCGCGGCTCAAAACGTAAATGGAATCATCGTCGAGCTTCAGAATGGCGCGCACGAAAGTATCAAGGCCACGATCGAGGCGGGGCGTGTGCTAGGGGATACCCTCGTCCAGGCGGAACAGGCGCAGGGAGAGCTGGATAGCGCTTTGCGGCAAATCAACAAAGCCAATGATTCCATACAGAATATCGCCGCTGTCGCGGAAGAACAGGCGGCTTCTTCCAAGGAAGTGGCAACGGCCATCGACAACGCAACCCAATCGACGATGGAGGTTGTCGAGGCGATCAGCCATATTCGTCACGCGTCGGAGGATACGGCACAGGCCGCGCAGGGTATCGCGAAGCAGTCCGAGTCTTTGAGCTCGTATGCTCATGACCTGTCAAATATCTTGTCCAAATTCAAGCTAGATGTCGCTGCTCCTGTTGTTAAAGTGACAAAAAGTTTGAAGCCTCAAAAAAAAGCAATATTGAAGACGTCCTAAACCGAATAGTTTCTCAGTCGAATAGCTTCTCAGTAAAGTGAAAAGAGCAAAGTGAAAAGTTAATATTCATGACTTTGGGCAAACGCGCTCTTACGCTCGTTTGCCCCATCATTTAGATCAAACCTAAATCACAAAAAGCCGAAAAGATTCCTCCCTCGTCGATATCTTGGGTTATGAAGTCCGCGACAGCCTTTAACTCCGGTTTGGCGCCTCCGACCGCGATGCCCAGTGAAGCGTTTTGTATCATATCCATGTCGTTCAAGCCATCTCCCACCGTCACAATGTCCTTCACGTCAAAACCCACCGCCGTCGCAAGCCTCACGATGCCGCTCCACTTGGAGGTTCCAGAAGGGCGAAACTCCGTTGAATTTGGAAACTCGACAATGTCCAGATTCCAACTCTTCCGCCTCTTCCGCCACTGAGGAGGAAAGGAATCGGAATCAAAAACGCAGACCAAGTGAACCCGCTCCGCAGAGATCAGATTTTTTTTGCAACTGTGTCCCGCTTGTTCGAGGAGGTAGGCGTCGAGGTAATCCTCGTTCATGTTCGTGTAGACATTCTCCGCGTCGAGAGCATAGGACTTGCGAGAAGAAGACGAAAATTCTGATCGGAAATTTTGCGTAAAATCCTCACTGAGGAATACCTCGTAAAGCGACTCTCCCTTTCGGATCCCCTGCGCTCCGTTGCAGCACACCAAAGAGTCGATTCCCAGTGACGACGCCGTCTTACGGGTCAAGGCCAAGTTACGCCCCGTAGCTACAGCCGGCACGTGGCCTTTTTGGGCGAGGCGCTTCAATGCTTCCACCGTGGGCTCCGGAACGTGGGATTTGCCCGCATAGCTGACTAACGTCCCATCGATGTCAAAAAAAACGAGCTTACTTTTCATTATTAATATACCTTTATCCTTCCAAAATCTTTCCAAATTTCGCTCTCTCGGATTTTTATTTGAGGCGGTTCGGATTTTTATTTGAGACGGTAGGGAAAGCCGGCCCACACCCGATCCACCCGGCAGGCTCGCGCGGCCAAGGCCTGGTAGAGAAAGCCCGTCTCGTCACGCCAAAGCCGTTCAAAGGGATCAATAGGCACGATCCCGCTTCCGATTTCGTCACCAATTAAAATTTTGTCCTCTAGGCGATGTAGGTTGACTTCAAAGAACTTCTGGACGGACATCCCCTTTTGGAGCATACGGCGCGTTCCGTCCTGGAGATTCGTCACGACGCGAGCGTCGAAAATTTCCTCCGGCTTCGCGACGGAGAAATCGCGGATAGAAACGTCTTCGCCATAGAGACTTTGGGCATATTTCAGTTTTCCCATGTATTTACCTCCAATGATCAGATGCATGGCCCGCCTCCTTTCGATTGTTCTATTGTCTTTTCATCTTGTCGCGACCAACGTTAGGAGCATCAGGGTTTCCGATAGTTCGAGGAAAGCGCCCAGAAGGTCGCCGGTAACTCCGCCGAAGGTTTTGATGCAGTAAAAACCATACAGACAGAAAAAAAGGGCTCCCGTCACAGGCGCGCCGAAGAAAACAAAAGGAACCCCCGCAATGGAGTAAGTTATCAGTAGGACGAAACGACCTATTGGGGTGCTGGCGCTTCCCAAGGCTCGCGCGAGCCCATCCTTCCGCGCGAAAGGAAAGTACAACAAAAGGCCCAGGCCGGCGCGCGAGTAGACAGGGATCAGCGTCAATAAAACGACAACGGATTTTCCTCTCTCCGAATCAAGGCGAAAGGTCCCCAACAGCTCGGAAAAAATTCCCGTCTTCAATAGCAAGACGATTACGCATCCCATAACAGCAAAAGCCCCAGTGTGGGTATCTGAAAGGATTTCGAGCCGGGCGTCTCGGTCTCGACGGGAAAAAACCGCGTCACAGGTGTCCATCAATCCATCCATGTGAAGCCCCCCTGTGGCGGTCAGATAAAAAAGCGTCATCAGCGCGGCCCGAAGCGTTAGGGAAACTTCCCAAAACTGAAGCCAGGCGAAGAACGCCGCGCCCAAAGCTCCGATCGCAAGCCCCACCAGGGGCAGTACAGCGGGAAAGTAACGAAGACGCGAGGGGGTCCAGTCCAATCGGGGAACGGGAAGCGTGGTCAAAAACGAAAAAGCGATCATCGTTGCCATTATAATGTTTATCATAAAATGGGACATCGCGAAAAAGCATCCTTTCTCTAGGGGTGAATTCAGGGGTGAATTCCTGGTTATTTGTGGGCTTAAATATTTTTACTTCAGGTTTTTTATTTTAAATCATTATAAAGGAGTGAGATGATGTTCGTGTTCATTTCCGGGGCGGCGCGTAGCGGCAAAAGCACCTGGGCCGAAAAGTACGCGCTCTCGCTTTCCCACGCGGAACAAATGGATACTCCACGGGTGTATCTCGCCACAGCTCGCATTCTCGACCAAGAGATGAAGGAGCGTGTTCTGCGTCACCAGGCGACGCGTCAGGAGAAGGGATTCGAGACCTGGGAACAGGATGTGGATATTTCGAGGATCCTTCCTCGGCTTGTCCAGTGCGTTCCCGCCGCGACTCTTTTGCTGGAGTGTCTAGGAACACTGTTGGCGAACGAAATGTTCGGTCGAGAAACAACAATAAAAACAAGAAAAACAAGAAAAACGATAGCCTCCCGTGGAAGAGAAAAAGCGAACGTCCTGGTGGAAAAAATCTATGGAGAAATCCTGAGTTTGAAGGCCAATACGGCAAACCTGCTGGTGGTCTCCAACGATGTTTTCATGGACGGCTCGACCTACGACGAAGAAACGGAAAACTATCGGCGAGCCTTGGGAGCGCTTCACGTAAAACTGGCTCGCGAATCCCAACTGGCCGTGGAATGCGTCTGTGGGCAGGCGACGACAATTTACCGAAAAACACCCGCCTGAGAGTGGGCGGGCAGATATCCCTTACGTCCATCCCTCACGCACCCTCACGCGGGAATTTAGGTGACTTCCGTCAACGCGTTCAACGCGTTGGTGTTCGTCAGGATTCTATGTCGATCCCTACTTCCTTGAAGTTTTTCAGAACCTCGTCGAGGGGCATATAGCCGATTCCTTCCTTGAGCACATTACCGGAAGCGTCCATAAAAAGCAGATGGGGGACGTAGCGCACCTTGTATTTTTCCGCTATATCGCGGCGCTCGTAAAGGTCGATTTTTTCCGTGGAGAGTTTGCCCGCGTACTTACCGTTGATCTCGTCCACGACCCTGTACATCTGAGCGCAAGCGGGGCAAGAAGGCGTCGAAAGAACCTTGAGTGACGGAAGCTGAAGCTCCTCCGCCTGCGCTCGCCTTGGGAAAACAACTGGGAAAACGACCAGGAAAGTAAAAAGCGCGAACAAAAAAATTATATTCCACAACGACATGAAAGCCACTCCTTTAAAATAAAATGATAACTCCAAGAATATTATGACTCTCAATTGACAAAACTTGACATACTTCTGACAAAACTTGACATATTTCCACGATTCTTGACATACTTCCACGATTAAAGTTGTGGGATTCTAAGATCGACAAAGACAGCCGACTGAAACCAGTCTTACATCTTCTCCTTCAAGAGTGGATGCCCCCACTCTGAGAATATTTACAGCCACATTAATATCCTGGTCGTGTTCCGCCCCGCATCTCACGTTGATAAGCCATAAAAGGATTTTAACATGAAAGTAGACATATGGCAAGAAACCAAATACAAAACAAACGCCGCCGTTGGATGAGAATCGCTTTATCGTAAACTATTTGGAGGAAGGGGAGAGAGAGATGTACGTCTTGGCGTTTGAAAGAGTCTACACGGCCAAAGGCGGAGAGGAAGAGAGGAAGAGAGGAAGGAAAGGAAGGACGAGCGGAGGAGCACGTAGAAGTAACCCGCAATATCTTGAGCGACGGCTTTCCTATCAATAAAATCGTTAAATACACGATGCTGCCATGGGAAGAGGTGGAAAAGCTGTTGCATTGACCTATTTTCACGAGAAAGGTGGATCTTCGCCTTTCTCGTGAAATTTAATTAAATTTAAATTAAATAAATTTAAATTAAATAAATTTAATTAAATTGAAGTATGCCGCTCTACTTTGACGATCCTGCCGTGTTCCAACACGATGGTCTTTTCCGCGTGTTCCGCCACCTCGGGATCATGGGTAACGACGATGATCGTGCTGCCCTCCCCGTGAAGCCGGCTCAGGAGGTCCAATACGATCATCTCATTGTCCTCGTCTAAGTTACCCGTGGGTTCGTCCGCCAGAATCAGCCTCGGATAGTTGATCAAAGCGCGGGCGATGCAGACGCGTTGCTGTTCGCCGCCCGAAAGCTGGCGGGGAAGATGCTTCGCGCGATCCTTCAGCCCCACCCGTTCCAGGGCTTGCATGGCCTCGGATTCGTCGATCATGCTGTGGTAATACTGAGCGACCATGACGTTTTCCAGAGCCGTCAGATAGGAGATCAGGTGAAACTGCTGAAAGATCAACCCTATCTTGTCACGCCGTATGGTGGTGAGGGCACGAGGAGAAAGCCTCGTGACATCTTGATTGTCCAGGATCACCGTGCCACTGGTGGGTTTGTCCATGCAGCCGATGATGTTCATCATCGTAGTCTTCCCCGACCCGGACGGCCCCATGATCGCCAGCCATTCACCTTGGGCCACCGTCAGATCGATGTTTTGGAGCGCCTTGACCTGCCCTCCCGCTCCATAAATCATGGAGATGTTCTTGAGTTCTAGTATGTTCATGACATCTCTCCTATTCTCCGCGCAGAACCAAGGCCGGCTCTACGTCGGTAGCGCGTCGGACGGGCACCAGACACGCCAACGCCGTTACGGCCATCGACGCCAACACGGTAGCGGGCGCCAAGGCAAAGCTGAAGGAAATCGAACGGCCAAAAACGTTTATGCTGATCGTCTGGGCAAACATCCATCCAAACACGACTCCCAGCAACCCTCCTAGAATCCCTAGGAAAAGCCCCTCTCCCAGAAATTCCGCAACGATACTCCAGTTCTCCGCTCCGATGGCCTTCTTAAGGCCAATTTCCTTGCGCCTCTCCATGACCACCGTCATCATGGTGGTGGCGACACAGATCATCGTCAGCACCAACACCACCAGTGTCACCAAGTACACCAACGTCTGAAGTTTCGACAAAACGGAGGCCTCGGACTGAGTAACGCGCTTCACCAGCCGTGGCGCCACCGTGGGGACTTGCTCCCGAACCCGGGCCGCCATCGCTGAGAGCTCCACCTCGCTGCCCGCGACGCTCACTTCCGCCACCTCCGCCTCGCCCTCCTTGCCTGTCAGGCGTTCCATGGTATCCAGGTGCATAAAGAGAAAGCCGTCCTCTATGCTGCCCGTGCGGACGATCCCACTGATGGTCATCTCGCGGTTGAAGCGCCTCTGCCTGGCGTCGCGGCCGGATAGGGCCATCGTATCGCCCGGCGCGAGACGTGTGAACTCCGCCACGTCCGTTCCGATAAGGATCTCGTTTTCGCCTTCGGGCCACGCCCCTTCGATGTTCCAGTAAGGACTCGTCTTTTTCACCTGCGCGAAATCCGTTCCCACGGCCGTATAGGGCTGCATGTTGCTGCGCACCGCCTCGTACCGATAAGGCGCGACACCTATGAGACTTTCTCGTGGTAGAAGAGCGACGGCCTTTTCGACATCCGTCAGCCGTAGCATAGCTTCCCCTCCCGAAGCGACGAAGACCATGTTAGCCCCGTAGGAGCGAAACTCCCGCTCCATCTGGCGCGGAATGTCGTAGGTGATCGTCGTCATTCCTAGAAGCACCGTGGCTCCTATCGCTACTGCCAAAAGCGCCACCGTCATGCGCGACCGGCGGCGCAAAAGAGAACTGAACAACATTTTCATGTACATCTGACGTTTTGTCATTGGGTTACCTCCCGTGTAAAACCTCCGTAGGACGGAGGGACAGCAGCATCCGTATGGCGGGGAGGCTGCCCAAAAGCGTGACAAGCAGAACCAGAAGCGTGACCATAGGAACGACCAACCCTTTGACCGCGATGGCTGATCCAAAAACGGTTCTCCCGATAACTTGGGCGAAGCCCAGCCCCACAAAGTACCCCGCGGTTCCCCCCAACATGGAAGTCAGGACGATCTCCGTCAGGATCAAAAGGGCAACAGCCGCGCCCGTGGCACCGATGGCTTTCAGAAGACCGATCTCTGAACTGCGCTCCATGACGCTGGCCGTGACCAGGTTTGATATGGCCAGAGCCGAGCAGACCAGGCTCAACACGGTCAAGAGCAGCATCAAAAGCTGAGTCTTCTGCAAAATGGCCCCCTCCGACTCCGCCACCTGCAAGACAGGTTTGGCGCGAGACCCTGGGATAGCCTCCTCGATCTGGTAGGCAATGGAACTGATGTAGGCCGTGCAATACCAGGTATCCCATTCTTTGGGAGAAAGGCTCTTGGGGTTCTGGGCGGCGCGGCGCGCTAGGTCGTTTTCCGGTGTGGTCAGGGCACTGACGTCCACTCTCTGGACGAGTCCTGGTCGATTAGAGATGTTCTGCGCCAGCCGCAGGGGAACGAAGGCCTGGTCGTCTTCTTTGCCGCCGCTATAAAACACCGCTCGCACCGTCAAAGTCTCGTTTCGGCCATTGGCGGCAACCTGAAAGGCGTCTCCTATTTTCAAACCCAACTTCTCCGCCAGATTTTGCCCCAGCATAGCGCCATCGTCGTCATCGCGCGCCCACTCCCCGGTCACGTCCCACCAGGATTTCAAGCGTTTTATGCCCGTGTCCACAGTCTCACCCGTGGGCAGGTCCAGGTGTTTGTCGAACCAGGTTCCCACCAGAGTAACCATTTGACCGTCGGACAGGACCGGCGTCTCCAAAAAAGGAGCGAAGTCCACGATGTTGAAAGCCCAGAAGATCATTTTCATCTTGACTAGTTCGTCCTCAGGCAAATATTTTTGTGAGTTTAACGCGCCCGACAGTTTTTCTGGAAACTCCTCGTCTTCGACGTCCTCCACGCCGTAGAGCTCGCTCAGAAGCGCCGTCTCTCTGGGAACGACGCTCAGGTTCGCTCCGTAGGTTTTCAGCTCCTGATTGACCTTGTCGCCCACGTCCATCATAACGCCCAACATCGCTGTCGCCAGCGAGACACCCAGGGCCATCGTGAACGCGATCATTGACAATTTGCCTTTTTGGCGCATCAAAGCGCCCTTTAACATTTGCGTAAACATAGATTCGACCGCCTTATGAATTAAATAAAAGGCCTAAAGTAAAAGGCCTAAAGTAAAAAGCCTAAAGTGAAAGGCCTAAATAAATAGGAGAGACCCACAATTTGCGTCAATCTTATCTGAACCTTCTTTTCTCCGCCTCCAGGGCCGAGGTCTCAATGACGAGACTGCCGCTCTCAATGACGTACTTCAGAGGTACGGGGTTGCAGCCTCCCGCGAAGCCGATCGTCGAGATGTTCATCACCACGTCGCACAAAATACAAATGACCTGGTCCTTGCGCTGATAATAGCCCGTCGCCCCACAGACATCGCAGGCATCCAAACCCACCCCGTAAGCCACGTCACTTTTGCGGATAACAATGTAACGAACCTCAGTGCCGTCCGAGGTTTTATACATAAAACGATAGAGTTTTCCATCGTTTACATTCTCGAGGGGAATGATAATTCTACCTTCCGTGGCGAGAAGCTCTACGGGAGGGGAAAGTTCGACCGTGCGGTTGGCGTAACTCTGCCCCACGGTAAGAACCAAAAGTGAAAACAAAAGCCCTGTTAACACCACTCCACCGAAGCGTTTTTGACGCCGGGCACCGGTCTTCGCCTTGCGAAGCTGGGCTGGGTTTTCCCCCGTGGGCGGCATGGAGCGTAGCCGAGCGAAAAGGATCAGAGAGAGAATCAGGGCAAGCCCCATGAGGGCGTACATGAACCCGTTCACCCTGGGCAGAAACCACATGACCGGTCCCATCAGCCATTTGTAGCGAGGAATCAGGTTGCGCCCCAAAAGAATCTGAGCGACGGTCAAGGACTGAAAAGCTCCCATGACCAAAACCTCCAGAGCTAAAATGCTCTTCAAGCCCAGAAGAGGGAGTTTTTCCGAACTTGCCGCGAAAAAATAGGCTAACCCGATCAGGAAAAGCACCAAGAGACCCAGAACGTACCCGATGACCTTGTACATGAAATCCGTGTTGAAAATCGTGTCCATCCCCACGGCAAACTCGAAGGGATAGAGCAAAAGGTCAGGCAAACAATAGGCCGTCCAGGTAGCAACGACGCACAAAATGAAAAAGTGAAGCGTGAGCCGGTAGACTTTGTTGTTACCCCAAAAGATCCACCAGAGGATGCAAAGAAAACAAAAAGACGCGACGATGGAAGGCAAGAGGGCTCCCAGGTCATAGTATTCGCGCACCGCGAAGCCGGTGTTACGCTTCAGTACGGCGTAAATCAGGGCGGCGGCGAACCCCAAAGCCCAACCCCACCTCAAATACGTTTTCTTCTCTGTCGGTTCCGCGCGAAAAAGAACGGCCAACAACAAAGACATGACGAGAACCGTCGAAAGAGAGTTGTTTGTGACTTTTATCAGGTATTGCAGCATGAAAAGGCATTCCTCCTAAAATTCTGCAAGAGCGAATAGAAGACATAATTCTGGACAGAACATATCAGTCCCCCGATATCCTCTGTCCATCGCGTTATTACAACATTATTTTAACCTTCGGCTGGCGGAAAAGAACGCGCCTCTGGCCGAAAAGTTATTTTTGAATTTTCCCGTTACCAGGAGCGCGGAATATAGTCGAAGTCCCAGGTCGCCTCGATCGGCTGAGCCCAAAAACGACCAGTTACGCCTGTTTCTTTGTCCACATGCAGCAGGTAACTTTGTTTTTCAGGATTTTCGATGATGAAGGTGATTCTGTATTTACCCGCGCCATCCAGCTTCACGTTGTTGCCGTAGTGAGGGCCATCGGAGGCGCTCATGGGCATGAAAGTCCCCTCGATGGTTTTACCGCCCGCTTTCTGAGCGACATATCTCACTGTCAAATAAGGCACGAAGTCGCCCGCGCCGTAACCCAGATTGTTCCCCTCATTGGCGGAAATATCTGCTTCCAAGTGCATGTCGGCTTCGGCGGCGGGAATCCCACCCAATCCGGCCGGCTCCATATCCACGGGCTGGAAGTACACCCCCGCGATGTGAAGGGGTCCCACATCGTGGTCGTCGCCGATGGGAAACTCCTCGAAGCCAGCGGTATCCTCACCGGGCGCGGGAGCGGCGGCAAACGCGCAGGAAGCGAACAACACGAACACGCACACCAACAACACACCAAACTTTTTCATGACAAACCCTCCATAATAATAGTGATAGATGTATTTCAACCCGCCGTCAAGCGTTGCCGTTCGCTGCGGCCAGCCCTTTTTTGGCCTTGTTGTGGTAATATAACACCGAGACCACAGCCAAGATCAAAAGCACCGCCTGAGGTAACAACGTCTCCACAGTAGGATAAATACCTAAAATATCGATGGACTCCACGAAATTCACCGGCGTCACGCTGATCACGTCGGCTTCTTGCAACTCCTTTACCCCGCCGCCGGCGAAGGCGATGGACATGATGTACATGAGAATGCTGGTTCCCAAGAAGAAAGCCCGGATGGGAATAGCCAGAGACCCATAACGTACAAGTGCGAATATCGCCACCAGCGCCACGCAACCTACGGCGAATCCTCCCCACACCATACTACCGTAGGTCTCCGTCTCGGCCAGAAGCGCTTGGTAAAACAGAATGGTTTCCGCTCCTTCTCGAAAGACCGCCAGAAAGGCGGCGGCTCCCAGAGCAAAGCTATTGCCTGTTTCCACGGCAGTCTGCACCTTTCCCTCAATGTAACTTTTCCAGGCCTCGGCCTCCGCTTTGGACACCATCCAATTGCTGACAAAGAAAAGAACGAACACGGCCAAAAGCATCGCCGCGCCTTCCAAGATCTCCTGATTTGCCCCGCTGACCTCGAAAATGTATTGGATGGCCACGGCCGCCGCAGCGCTGGCGACTAGAGCCGCCACTGCGCTGGCGTAGACGACGCGAGTTTGTCGCCTGTTCCCGGACCGGATGAGGTAGGCAGCAATGGCGGCGATGACTAGAATGGCCTCGAAACCCTCCCGCAAAATGATCACCAATGATGCCAAGAACACACCCCAAGAACTTTCTTCTTTTCCGTCCAACTTGTCGGCGTCTTCATGGAGCATCTTACTCAGAAGATCTAGAGAGGTCCGAACCTCTCGGTTGCTGACCTGTTCCGTCATCAGCTTCTTCACGATTCCGAACTGGTACTCCACAGTGGAAGCTCGCTTACCCGATACGTAAGACAACACCGCGCGCTCAACGCCTTCTTTTTCGTAGTAACCGAAGTACGCGTCGTTCACCCAGTTTTTCGCACCATCAATATCCTTCTGGAAATAAGCGTCATAAGCCTTGTTTAACGAGACGTCCATCTGATCGACGATCTCGTTCCAATTGCTCCACCGACTCGCCCCTTTTGCCTCAAAAGGAAAGGTGAACAAACTCAAAAAAAGTAACGAAACCACCATAGACAAAATCGCGATTTTACGCCTTTGCGCTTGCATATTGCGAGAAACCCCTTTCTCATTAAAAACCACATACACACGCACGGCCGTGCGCTTCTTCAAACATCCCCTCGTCCTCGAGTCGCCCTTAGGGCACTTTCATGAAACCAAGAGGTTTTTCCAATCAAACTTTTAGAACCGCGTATTATATTATCCTAAAAAGTATGTGATGTCAAACACGCTTCTAAAGAAAGCACACTTCTAAAGAAAGTACGCTTCTTAAAGAAAGATAGATGTAACTATAAAAATAGGCATTAACATTATCTCTTTACCAGAGATGAGCGATCTTCATAAAAATAGCTAACGATAAAACAGCCAACAATTTTAACGGCGAAATTCAGTTTTTGCCGTTTGCACTAAAGCGTCGCAGCGGTTGTTGTAAACGTCCGATTCGTGTCCTTTCGTCCAGCGCCACTCCACATCGTGCTGGCAGGACAGCTCCCAAAGGTTTTCCCATAGGTCGCGGTTAAGAACGGATTCCTTCTTCGAGGTGACCCAACCGTTCTTTTGCCACTTTTCCAGCCAGCCTTTGACAAAAGCATTTTGCAGGTACGTGGAGTCTGTGTGCAGTTCCACGGAGCAAGGGAACTTTAGCGCCCGCAAAGCCATGATCGCCGCGGTCAACTCCATGCGGTTGTTGGTGGTATCGTTTTCGAAGCCGTAAATCTCCTGCTCTCGGTTGCCGTGGGCGGGGGAGATCAAAATGGCGGCCCACCCCCCCAAACCCGGGTTGGGCGACGCGCCTCCGTCCGTGTAGATCACGACTTTGGCTTTTTTAGGGACTTTCTTTTCGGAGGTTATTAGCTCAGACATTTTTCAGTTAGGTTAGGAGTACTCAATGGGGCGACGTAGCACAACCATCGCTCCCTCTCGGCTCTCGAAGCCCCGAGAGGTCATGAAGGGAATCCATTCGTCCGTGTATGTAATGACCATCGGAATATTCTTGATGGCAGGGTGAGTCAAAGCGTAGTCCACCAAAGCGCTCCCTAGACCTCTGCCTTGGTGCTCCGGATGAACCACCACGTCCCACAGAGACGCCCGGTAGATGAAATCCGTCACGGCGCGGCAAAATCCCACCAACTTTTCTTGACTCCGGGCGGAAAAGCACATGCCGCTGCCCCTCAGCATCGCGTCGATGCCCTCTACGGACCGGCTACGTCCCCACGTGGTGTAGCGGTAGAGATCTTGCAGCTCGACGGCGTTTAATGCCAGCTTGCTGTCGTAAAACAAATAGTCGTCCTTCACTTTATCATTCCCAATCATTCCCATTCTAGAAGTACGCGTTCTGCTCGGACTTCCATTGTCATCCCCAGGACGATACTTTTCAGGTCGCCGCGTCCATCCGTGGGAACCTCCAATTGCACCACCTGACCTGAGCCACAACAAGGACAGATCCAACATGTCCTTGCTAACCCGTCCTCGTCGGGAGCACCAGCCAAAACTTTACTATCCCCACAGACCTGACACGTTACGATCAGCATCACACCGCACCTCCACACCGCCATACTAGACATTCAAGTTCAGGAAGACGGGGCTCGTTCGGCACGAACGTGTGGAATTTGAACGTTCCCCCGGCCTATTCCAGAATTATTTTAATCCTTACAGGACCTTCCGTATAGATGTCTTCTAACGCTACCGCGTTAATGATCGTTGGTCCCCAAACGGTTTTCAATTTCTCCACCGTTTCGAAAAAGTCCTCTCCTTCTAGAGAACCGACGCTGTTCGTAGCAGGGTCAGGTCTCACACCGTTTTCGATGGCATGGTTTTTCAGCCTCCGCAAAAAATTGTGCAACGCCTCTTCCGCGCCAAACCCCGGCGTTCTCGGATCGATGAGGGTGCGGTAAAGGGTCTCACCTTCGCTGTACAAAAGATAGCTTCTGTCGCTTTCCAGGCGGATCTTGACGTTTTCGCCAGCCGCGATGTTCTCCGCCGCCAGAAGCCGTATGTACAGGCGATCCGGGAAGTCAGTGGCCCGCGTCATCACCTCGGATTCCTCCAGTACGTCGAGAGCAAGTCTCACGTCCCCGGGGGCTACATTGCGCTGTTTGGCGACCGCTATCCGTGCTACGTCTTCCAAGGAGGATAAGATCGACTGAACCAGCGGTCGCGAAGTCTCAGGCGGGACTACTGCCTGCGCCAAAAGGGCGTTGGCCTGAACCGTTATCGGACCCAAGCGCATGACATCCAACTCTCTCCGCAGCTCCTGAGACTCCTCTCTCAAGGAAACCACTGACGCCTCTAAGTCGTTTTTTTCGCTGGTGAGCAGGTCTCGGTCGTTGCGCAAAGTTTCGAGGTCGAAACGCGTCAAGTCGAGGCTCAACGTCGCCGTCTGCAAAAGCGCCTGTTGGTCCATCAGACGTTCTAGATTAGACCTCAGCTCCAGCCGGTTGGACAGGAGTTCATTTTGCGCCTCCTCCAAATCTACGCGATTGTTCTGCAACTGGACGGAAATCCTGTCTAACTCCTGTCGGAGGTATTTCATTGTGAAAAGCGCGGTGCGCACGTTCTCGGAGAAAAAAGACATAATCGTAAGAACCGTCACGGAGATGAAAATGCCGGTGAAGGCCGTGATCAAACGGCTGGTGTACTTGGGACGGAGGCCGAAAATGGAAATTCTCTGTTTCCCGTACTTGGAGCCAAGCACATCCCCCAGGTAGGCGAGAACCGCGCTACCTGCGATGATGGAAACGATAAGAGTCCAGTTGGCTCCTGAAAAAATCTGCGGCTGCACAAGCCTCTCCTCTCCTTTAGCCCCTTACGCTCTGCTCAAGATTGGCGTGGACTCTCAAATGCGCTTAAGCACCCGTTTTTTACTTGGCGTATCTCCTCAATGGCCCGGCGTGCTTTTTCTGCGCTCCGCTGAAAATCTATCTCGGCTTCTTCCGGAGACATCCGCGCGTACCGCTCTGCCCTCGCTACACGTGCTTTGTGAATATCGTCACAGTTGAAAATCACGCCTCACTCCTCCTCGCATTCCCAACTTTACTTCCACCTGTTGTGGAGCCAAAACCATAGGTCCGGGCGGGGGGGCGATCATCTTTTCGAGGGCTTCGTTGACTCGGCGCGTCAAAAGCTCCGTTTTGAGGCGATTGTCGCTCGCGAGAGTTCATTATCGTCAAGCTCCGACAGCACAAAGCTATTATACCTCAACTTTCGCGGCGATTTTTCTACACTTAGACATTGCAATTACAGATTTTTATGGCAATAAAAAGATTAAAAATACTTTGTGATGTTTAAGGTCTTTCAAAACAAAAACTTGTAACCACTAATTCCATTATTTGTATGATGACAAAGGTGACAGCAGTGCTATCCTATCTCCTCGATTTTAGTTCTGATTTGTCAAAGAGCTATAGTCCTCCAGTATCTGCTTCAGTGTATAGCTGGACATCATCTTCTGGGCAGAATCCGCGATCAGGTTAAATGGTTTTTCCAGCAATTGATGAATTTTACTTCCCACGGGACACTTGGGAGAAGGGTTGGGGTGCACTCCAATCAGTTCGTTTAAGGAAACGGTGTCCACAGCCTGATATACATCCCAAATAGTGACGGTCTCCGGTGCGGCAATCAAAGACGTGCCACCCGAGCCGCGCTGTACATTCACGATTCCCGCCTTTTTTAGATTTCCGACTAAATTTCTCACAATAACAGGGTTGCAGCCGATACTCTTAGCTAAACTTTCGCTCGTCTTTTTTTTATCCTTAAATACTTCGAGCAAAACAAGCAGATGAAGAGCAATTGAACACTTGGTGCTGATACGCATGGATACCCCTCCCCACAAAATCATACCAGAAAACTTCGTGATAATTTTTATTGTAAGTATTGGAATTACGATTGAACTGTGCTATGCTATATGTAATAACAAATATTACATCAGGGGGGAATTAAAAAATGAAATCCGTGTTCGATGAAATCACCTTGGGCAATATTCAAGTGCAAAACCGGCTTGTGCGAAGTGCGACGTTCGAGAGCGGAGCCGATGCGGAAGGGCGTTACGATCAGAAAATGTTTGATTTGTACCGGAAACTTGCTGACGGAGGAGTCGGGTTGATCATAACGGGTATGGTTGGAGTTGATGCAAATTCGCGGATAGCGCCTTCTATGGTAAAGACCTATAACGATACATTCACCGAGCGATTGCGTCAGCTCACCGAATTGGTCCACGACCACGGGAGTAGGTTGGTTATCCAACTCGCTCATTGTGGAATCAAAGTTTCCAAGACGGATTCAGGAGAACCGCCTCTAGGAATATCGAGTCTTCCTGGGCAAAATATCCGCGAAATGTCCAAAGAAGATCTTTACCGGCTGGCCGACAGCTTCGCCGACGCGGCGCTTCGCTGTAAAAAAGCAGGGGCCGACGGTGTGCAGATGCACGCCGCGCATGGTTATTTGTTGAGTCAAGCGTTGAGTCCGATTTTCAACAAGCGCACCGATGATTATGGCGGATCTCTCGAAAAACGCGCAAAGCTGCTTTTTGATGTTTACAAATCAATTCGAGACGCAGTCGGCGACGACTACCCCGTATGGATCAAGATCAATTCCAGTGACCTTGTCGACGGCGGACTTACACTGGATGAAAGTCAGGCAATATGTGAACAACTATCAAAAGCGGGTATGGACGCTATCGAAGTCAGCGGAGGCATTGCTGTCTCCAAGGAAAGTCTGCCGATGAAAGGCGTTCGCGACGCGCAGCAAGAGGGGTATTTTTATAAGGAGGCTGTTTCTATCGCGGGAAAAGTCGAAGCCGATACGGATGTGATCAGCGTAGGCGGGTACCGCACACCGGAACTACTGGAGCGAAAGCTGAATGAAGGAAATTTCAAAGGCTTTAGCCTGTGCCGTCCTTTTATTGTCGAGCCTGGGTTGGCGAACCGGTGGCGTTCCGGCCAAATGGAGAAAGCCAAGTGTATTTCGTGCAATCGGTGTTTTGCGCCGGGCGAATTGAGCTGTAAGCAAAGGACTGTGTAAATGACGCGAGAGATCGCTCTCCAAATTGGATGTAAAAGCCAATAGCGTCGGCTTTTACATCCACAACAAAAACTGCCATGCTATGGGGATTTGAAGCGCTCGATGCATGGCGTCCAGAAGCATGAATTTTCCCAACCTCTGGCCTCGACATGAAAGATCTACGGCCAGTCAACTGTCGTAAATAGTGGTCTAGCGCCTCTGTACCGCAAGAGAAAAAAGATCTATCGTGGCGCTTTTGCAACGGTTCAATGACGAACAACAAGTTTACCTTCTTCTATTGCTTTTTCATAGTCTGCTGCCGCCTTTTGCATCCTTTCGTTCGGTTCGAGAGCCGGAGCGTTCAGAGCCTCCAGTAAGGTCATCTGATCCCGTACCGTCAAGTGAATCTCCGACACTTCCGCTTGTTTTGGCATACAAAAACACCTCGCATTCCCAACTTTACTTCCACCTGTTGTGGAGCCAAAACCATAGGTCTGGACGAGGAACGATCATCTTTTCGAGTGCCTCGTTGGCTCGGCGCGTCAGTAACTCCGTTTTGAGGCGCCGATCTTTTTCCTCCGGCACGGAAAGCGGAGGAAAAAACTCCACCATGTGGCGAAAAGGAGCCTTCCGATAGATACCCACCGGGATAATCGGCACAGAAGCTAGGATTCCCAGAACGGCTGGGCCGGTGGTGTTCGTGCAAGGATGCCCCATAAAGGGCAGGGAAATCCCCCCCAGCCAAGAAATATCCGCCAATGCTGCCACGTGAGCGCCTGACTTCAAAAGTTTCACCATCTCCAGCACGGAGGTTTTCTTGGGTAGGAGATTGACTCCAGCGTTCCTCCGATATCGGGCGATCAGATGGGAGATGTCTTTGTCCCTCATGTCCTGGGAGACAATATGAAAATTGTGAAAGCCTTTTTGGCTCAGCCACTGAGCGTACCAGGCAGACAACAACTCCCAGTTGCCATAATGGCCGCTCAGGAAAAGAGCGCCTTTGCCTTTGGCGAGAAGTCCCTCTACGAGACCCAAGTTACGCGTTTCCTCGACCCATTGAAGAGCCTGAGCGGAATCCCGCTGCAAGGTCAATATCTCCGTCACCGTCCAGCCCAGGTGTTCGTAGACACGTCGGCGCAAGGTCCCGCGCCACGCCTCGTCGGTATCAGGGTAGACCAGAGAAAGGTTTGAAAGAACCCTTTTCCCCCTGGGAGCTACGACCTTCAAGATTCCGCAAAGCACAGAGGCGACGCAAGACGCGCGCAACCCCCGTTTTGCCGCCATACGCAGGCCCTCGATCGCCCATGCCGCCAGCTTCAACGATTCTCTTTTCTCGCCGCCGAGACGGAGGACGCGGCAACCGAACGATAAAGCTCCGTCAGCGTCTCTGTCGCTCCACGAACCGAGTAATTTTCCTTCAAAAAGCGCCGGGCGCTGGCCGAGGTCGAACGGCCCTTTTCGGACAAAGCCTCCTGGAGGACCGCTCTCCAGTCCTCTTTCGCCCCACCTTGGAGCGTCAGATATCCTCCCGGCCCCAGCACGGATCGGGATAAAGGACCGTCACGGGTTATCACGGGCACTCCCTGCATCGTCAGGTACGCGGCCAGAAGCGCGTTCGAGGGACTGTCGTCGATAAAGAGGACTCGGCACTTTTTGAGAAGCTCCGACTGGAACATCTCCGACCCATCGATAGCAATACCTTCGACGCCCCCTTCGGGAAGCACCTCCTCCATAATTTTCTTAATTTCCTTCAAATTTTCTTTTAGGGCTTCGTCTAGGGCTTTGTCAGGTTGGAGCGCCAGAAGGAGAACAGAGGTAGGACTTCCTTCTCGGTCTGTCCAGGCTACTTTGATCTCGAAGGAGGGGATGATCCGGCTCTCTCCCTCCTGGACCTGCTCCGCGAAAAGGCGAGTGGGGTGTCCTCGCCACTGGGGTTGGACGTCCAAGGAGGTGTGTAGCGTCCGGGCGCGAAGCCGCACCCACCCCCACCAGAAAGGAGCGTCTCCCCAAAGGTGCCAGAGCCTGCCCTTGAAAAGCACGATCACCGCGCGCTCGAAAAAAGTGAGGGACTTCCAGGACAAAACTCCCTCTACTCGAAAATTCGCCGTTCCGCTCTCTGCGTAGACTCGCGGGGAAAATTCACCGCCTGCCCCCAGTGCCACCGCTAGGTTACCAACCACGGCCGCCTCCCAGGGGCGGCGAAAGCCGGAAATATACCAAATGCACTCCATTTGTGGCGACCTATCGTGAAATCACTTGAAAGCGACGAGGTGGAAGCGCTTTTTTCCCACTCTCACGAAAACGTATTTGCCGAACAAGAGCGACTCTCGTGACAGAAGATCTCCTTCGCTCCCCACGCGAAGATCGTTCATCGAGACGCCGCCCTGCTTGATGGTTCTCCTGGCCTCGCTCTTGCTCTCGCTGGCGTCGCAGGACGTCAGGATGTCCACCACCGTGGCGGGTAGAGGTAGGGAAAGCGTCGCAAAGGGAATCTCTTCCTTCAACAAGGCGAAGGTCTCCTCCTTCACTTCGAACAGGGAACCCGACCCGAAAAGGACGCCACTGGCCGCGACAACGCTTTGAGCCGTGGCTTCCCCGTGGACGAGCTTCGTCACGTTGAAAGCTAGTTGACGTTGGGCTTCCCTGAGGCCCGGTTCTTTTTCGTGCGTTTCCATGATGAAGGTGATTTCCTCCAAGGGCAAGAAGGTGAAAAGTTTCAAGAGGCGCTCCACATCTTTATCGTCGGTGTTGATCCAGAATTGATAGAACTTGTAGGGGCTCGTTTTTTCGGCGTCGAGCCACACGGCGCCTTCCTCAGTCTTGCCAAACTTGGTTCCAGTGGAGGTCAAAAGCAGGGGTTGCGTCAGGCCGAAGACCTCGCCCCCTGTGGTCTTCCGCACGTAATCAGCCCCTGCCACCAGGTTGCCCTGCTGATCGTTGCCCCCCATTTGGAGCCGGCACCCGTAGGTCTCGTAAAGGTGTTTGAAGTCCATGGACTGCAACAGCACATAGGAAAACTCCGTGTAAGAAATGCTTTTATCGGGGTCGTTCAGACGGCTTTTGACGTACTCCCGAGCGATCAGTGCGTTGACCGAAAAGTACTTGCCCACGTCGCGTAAAACATCAATAAAAGAAAAGGTCGATAGCCAGTCGTAATTATTGACTAGAATAGCGGAGTTCTCCCCGCAATTGAAATTTAAAAAATGCGCAAGCTGAGGACGGACTTTTTCGACGTTCTTTCGGACCTCCTCGATGGTGATGAGGTTGCGTTCCTTGCTTTTGCCGGAGGGGTCCCCGATCAGGCCGGTTCCCCCGCCCGCCACGGCGATAGGGCGATGTCCTGTTCGCTGAATCCAAGCCAGGCCCATGAGGGGAATAAGGTGCCCCACGTGTAGGCTGTCCGCCGTGGGGTCAAACCCCACGTAGGCCGTCGTCTTCTCTTTTTGAAAAAGCTCCCGCAATTTTTCGGGCTGACTGCACCACTCCACGAAACCGCGTTTTCGCAAAACTTCATAAGCGTCAGTATAGGTGTTGCTATCAGTATTGACAGGCATACGAAAAAACCTCCCCAATTATTATAGCCCCGTTTATCGCATACTTTCCCAGGCGGAAAAATTCCGACCCAGATGGCACAAGATCGTCGTCCCTTCGCCTACCGCCGAACGCACCTCCAAAGATCCCCCCATCAAGGACATGCGTTCCGTCATGTTGGCGAGGCCGCGATGGCCTTCGAGACGCAGAGCTTCGTGGTCCACCCCGGAGTCGAAGCCTTTACCGTTGTCCTTGATCTCGAAGACGAGTTGACCGTCTTGCTCGTACATCTGCCCGTGGACCTCCGTGGCGTCTCCATGCCGCACCGCGTTGGAAACCGCCTCCTGGAAAATCCGCAGGAGGGAAAGGGTCCGTTCGGGGCCCAGATCGAACGCCTCGTCCATATCTGCCGAGACATGTATATCATAGTTTTGAGAGAGGCGTTCCGCAAGCTCCGTCAAAGCCTGAGCTAGACCTAAATCCACCCAAGGCGGAGCCAGCGCGTCGCAGAGCCCTCGGAGCTCGCGGACTACTACTCGCGCCAGCCGTTCCGTTTTTTTGACACGTTCCCGGATGTTCTCGCCTTCTTCCATCGACATGTGGATTTGCTGCAAAAGCGCGGTGATGTCTTGGAGGGGGCCGTCGTGGATTTCCCTGGCCATGTCCAAACGCTCCGCTTCTTGGACCAGAACAATGTCCCTGACATAACGGTTCCGCAGGTTGTCTCGGTCGATAGCGGCCCGGGCCAAGCGGATCAAAGCGCTGTGGACGCTGTCGATTTCCTTCACGGCCCGGGGGTCCAGAGTGGGGGGCATGTCTTTGCCCATTCGGAGGTCGTCGATCTCGGCGGCCAATCCCCTTAAGGGAGCGATCAGCCTACACCACAACAGGCGAATCGCCCAGAAACTGCCCAGAGAAAGCGCGGAAAACAGAACAGGCCACAAGCGTCCGACTCGAACCAAGTTGCCCAAGAGGAAATCCCAGGAGACCGCCGCGATCACGTAGCCCTGACCTTTTCTCAAAGGTTGGATGGCCAAGGTGTATTGACGCCCCTCCTCGTCTTTCACTCGGACGGCAATGCCGACGGGAAGGTTCTGCCGCCACAGCGATTGAATATCGGCCACGCCGTTCGACGCCAGGAGGACCTTTCCCTCGTTATCGACACGGGCAACCCATCCGGGCATGGAGGGGCCCCACGAAAAGAGTCGGTAACGGTCGTTGGACGAAAAAGGTTTTTCAGGCAAATTCCAGAGGTGGATCTCGGAGTTCAGCCGATAGGCAGCGCCTTCAGCCAGTTCCAGCACATAGGCGCTCACCGTGGCATCCATGACCTCTTCCTGACGGAAATGCGCAAATGCTGCCACCAGGAGAACAACAACGGGGGGCAGCATTAACGCGCACACAAGAAGCGCCAAGAGATGAGTTTTTAACGATACCAGCTTGGGGCGTCTAATCTTCCAACAACTCCTCCAACGTCACCACACCGTATTTCAGAGCCAGGAGTAGGGCCTCCGTCTTGTTCTTTGAGCCCAACTTGTCGTAGATCGAAGCCAAGTGCGTCTGCACCGTGCGTTCGCTGATAAAGAGCTTGCCAGCGACTTCTTTGCTGGAGAGCCCCTTGGCCGCCAGCACTAAAACCTCGCGCTCTCGGGTCGAAAGCTGTTCGGGGTCGAACTCCCTTTCTCCCATGACCGAAGCCACTTCGGGGTCTAGGTAAAGACCGCCTCGGGCCACGGTGGCGATGGCCGTCGTCAGTTCCTTAGGGCTCACGGTTTTGAGGACAAATCCGCGGGCACCCGCACGCAGGGAGGCCATGACGTATTGTTGCGCGTCGTAAGAGGTCAGCATCACCGTCGCCGTCGTCAGACCTGCTTCTTTGACCTTCTGGGCTACGGCGACTCCATCCAATCCCGGCATACGAATATCCAGTAACGCCACATCAGGCTTAAGGTCCTGGATCAACTGCCATGCCTTCAACCCATCCTCCGCCTCGCCCAAGAGTTCAAGAGAACTTTCGCGCTTCAGGTACTCCGCTATTCCGGCCCTTGTCAAGGGATGGTCATCCGCTAACACTACTCTTATCGGCATGAAAATCGGTACTCCTTCCTCGTCAACTTCCCTTGTCAAATTCTCTCGCCAAACTCCTTGCTCTTACCAAATTCGCGCGTTGCCCCCTCTCAAACTCATTCATTCCTTGCTTTGCCCTTGCGTGTTTTAAACGCGTTTCACTTTTGATTTTTCACAAACTTCTACTTCTTGCAAACACTAGCAGCAGTATACGCTGAAGACAACGGCAAAGATACTTACGAAATAGTTCCGCCAGCTGGCTATGATCGATTTCGGATCGTTTTGAAGACGCGACGCTCTTATAGTACAATGGAACCGCGAACATACGAATACGACGAGTCAGAGGCCAGGCTTCGATCTGGCGTGGGTATGATGAATTTTTGTGAAGATAGTGTCGAGGGGGTTCAGTTTCGTTTTAATCATTTTGTTTAAACCACTGGGGAGGGATGGAAATGCCTCTGTTTTCTTGCAGGTTGTGTGGAACAATTTTTACCTCGGCAGGGGGGAGAACATGTCCTGCGTGTTTGCAACGTATCGACGCTCTGTATCCGAAGGCTCGCGAATACCTGAGAGATCATCCCAAAGACGCCCTCGACGTGGAAGGTCTGTCTGAGGAAATGGACGTCGACATTCGGGATATCCAAGCTCTAGTGGATATGGGATATTTGGATCGCGACTTCAACCGAACCAGCGATAAACGGGCGCTCAACAGGCAGCGGCTGGTCAAGGAGCTTGAGACTTCTCTGCGACAGATGAAGAACGAGTCAAGCGTTCGGAATGAGGCAAAAGACACCGCGTCCTATGGGCAACTGCGCTACGGCGAAAAAGAAAAAAAAGAAAAAGAAAAGAAAAGAAACATCTTCTAATACTTACGAAAAGTCCCGTTTAGGAGCATTGTTATGGATATTTTTTCTCTTTTTCAAATTGTGTTTTCCACTCTTCTCGGCGCTTCCTTAGGATCTTTTCTCAATGTGGTGGCCCATCGCAGTGTGGAAGGGCGTCGCTGGTGGGGAAAAGAGCGTTCCGTTTGCGAGTCCTGCGGCAGGGAACTCACCGTCCAGGAGCTGATTCCTATCCTCTCCTGGGTCCTACAAAGGGGACGCTGCCGAGGATGCAAGGCCCCTGTTTCCCCCCGTTACGTGCTGGTGGAGCTCATTGGAGCGACGGGGGCAGGGCTTGTTGCTTGGCGCTGGGGTTTCACTTGGGCTTACGCCTTTTCTATGGTGGGGATCTTCGGATTTTTTCTGAACGCGCTGACCGATTACGAAAGTGGGGACGTTTTCGACGTTTTTGCCCTCGCGATGGGAGGCTGTGGTTTGCTGCTCCGCCTTTTCGGCGGACAAGACGCCTTTATTGATGGGCTCTTGGGCACCGTGGTGGGGTGGAGCGTTTTCGCTGTCATCATTTTGGTGAGTCGAGGCGGAATGGGGTGGGGCGACGCCTGTCTCATGGCTGGAGCTGGAGCTGTACTGGGCTGGAAAATGACACTTCTCGCCTTCTACCTAGGGATCATGGCCGGCGGGGCGGGCATCGCGTGGTTGATGTTCCGCGGAAAAATCAAGTGGGGACGGGGAGACTCCATTCCCCTCGTTCCCTATCTCGCTGTGGGAGGACTGTTGACATTTTTGCAGGGTCCCTGGATTCTAGATCTTGTGGGATCTCACTTTCAGTATTTTTTCCAAGCCGGGTGGCCCTGGTAAAAGCGAAATAAAGGAGGAGGCAAAGGCAAAGAAATGTCTGTCGCTAACATATTCGACATCGGCACCGCGTGTTTATTGGCGTTTTTCATCGTAAGGGGAGGGCTGAGAGGTCTGACGGGGGAGATTGTATCTTTGCTGGGCCTGGTTGCCAGCGTGACCTGTGGGTGGACCTTCGCCCAACCCCTGGCTGCCGCGGTATTGGAGCGTTATCCAAATTGGGATCGAACTATCACCGAACTGGCCTGTGCCGTGATTGTCTTCATGGCCGTGTCCCTGGTTTTCGCGGTTCTGGGCAAGATGCTGCGCGTCTTGGTCAAGGCAGCTAATTTGTCGCTGCTGGACCACCTGGTGGGAGCCGTGGCGGGGGGGCTGCGCGCGCTTCTCGTCATTCTTTTCATTTACGGCGTTCTTTCCATTTTTACGCCCGTGCTCCAGAGCGAATGGGTGGCTGAAAGCCTGGTCATGAAGCAGGCTGCCGTGGTGTGGCCTTTCGTCCTGGACTTTCTGACAGCTCGCGGTTGGGTGGACCTTTCTCATTTGATGCCAAGAGTCTGACAACGAGAATATGAACGTATCCGCCTCCGTGCTGAACCTACTGGAGTTTGCAAAGTCGCTCTTTCCTTTCGCGGAAAACTTGAGGGGTGAGCTGGGAAAGGGTATCCTCGCCTCCCTCGTTCCGTGTAAAACCCTGGAGCAGCTAGAAGGGCGCCATCAACTCCTGAGGGAATGGGCGGACTGCTCCGACCGGCGCGGAGACAAGGAGATCCCCTGGAACCCGGCCGCTGTTCCCGTGACGGACCTTTTCCCTTTGGCGAAAAAAAGCGGGATTCTAACAGGCGGGGAGCTGTTGAAGGTCAAGACACTGCTCTCCCTGGCGACCCGAGTGAAGGAAGCCCTGGGGAAACTGAAAAACGATTACCCCGCCTTTCAGGGCCCGGAACGGCGTATCCGAGACTTCGGTCACGAGCTGGAGGCCTTGTCAGTGGTAGAGGACACGGGCCGCCTGGCGGACAACGCCTCGCCCCGGCTTCAGGCCATTCGCAACGACCTTGAAAACCTGAAGCGCGCCGGTCGCAAGACCGCCAATCGTCTCATGGAGGACGCGAGTATTCTGAACATGTTGCAGGAACGCGCGCTTTCCTACCGGGATGGGCGTTTTCTTTTGCTGGTCCGGCAGGAGTATGTCAACCGTTTCCCTGGGCTTTTGGTTGATCGGTCGGCGTCGGGGAACTCTGTGTACATGGAACCGCGGATGCTCTCCTCCATCAATAACGGCATGATGCTAAAAGCCCGGGACGAACAGGACGAGGAAACGCGCGTTCTGATGGAAATCGCGGGGAAAATTTTAGCGCGCGAGCGGGCCATCGCAGAGGCTCAGGAGGTTTTGGGGGAAATCGACATGCTCTACGCTTGTCGGGAAGTTATGCGCAAAAAACGCTGGACCCTGCCGAACCTGTCACGCCAAACGCAGTTCGACTTAGTAGAGGCGTGTCATCCTCTCTTGGGAGACTCTGCTGTTCCCGTAAACGTGTACTGCTGTGTCAAGGGCAAGACGAATCGCCCTCCATTCACCTCCCTGGTGATCACGGGTCCCAACACCGGCGGTAAAACAGTGGTGTTGAAAACCGCGGGGCTCTGTGTGGCAATGGGGTGGTCGGGGTTGCCGTTGCCTGTTCGAGATGGTTCCCTTGTGGGAAATATCGATGCGATTTACGCGGATATCGGCGACGAACAGAGCATCGAGCAGAATCTCTCCACTTTCAGCGCCCATTTGAAAAACATCGTCAGGATTTTAAAATCCGCCACCTCAAAGTCTCTCGTGCTGCTGGATGAACTCGGCGCGGGCACGGATCCCCAGGAGGGCGCGGCACTGGGGGTGGCGATTCTAGAAACCCTCAAGAACAATCGCGTCCCGACCCTGGCGTCCACCCATCACAATCCCATCAAACAATACGCTTTGACCACTCCATCGGTGGAGACTGCGAGCATGGAATTCGACGCGGACAAATTGGCGCCCACCTATCACCTTTTGATGGGGGTTCCCGGTAAGAGTAACGCTCTCCTAATCGCGCGGAGATGGGGCATGCCAGAGGACGTTTTGGAACTAGCCCATTTGTCTTTGGAGGCCCGAGACATTTCAGCGGAGGACCTGATGGGGCAATTAAACGAGCGTGGGGCAGCCCTGGACGCAATGGAGGAACGGTTCGAGGTTGAGAGGACGGAGACGACTCGGCTCAAAAAAATTTACGAGGATCGGATGTCGGAAATCGAGCGCCAAAGGGATAAAATTATCGAGGCCGCGGACAGACGCGCGGACGATTTGATCGCTAAGGCGGAGGCCGTCTCCCGGGACCTGATCAAGGGATTGGAGGAGGCGACGAGATCGGCGGTCTACAAAGCTCTCGAACCCAGGCGGCAGAATATTCAGAAACTCCGCATAGGAATGGAAACGCGTCACGCCAAGCGCGTCGCCCAGGAACTGAAGAACAAACCAGAGGCGTTTGTCCCAAGGGAAGGCGTGACGGCTCAGGTCGCGGGCAGTGGTGTCGTAGGGGTGATCGAGTCCGTTAGGAACGGCAAGGCAAAGCTCGTGGCGGGTCCCATGCACATGGAAGTCCCTCTGGACCAACTTATGGAGACACAAAAAGTGGCGAAGATCGCCGTTCCCCCACTGGACACATCCGCCGCCATGAAGCGAGAGACCGTCCCCAGTTCTCTGATGGTAAGGGGGATGACCGTGGACGAGGCGTTGCCTTTGACTGGCGCTTACCTGGACAGAGCCTACCGGGCTGGTCACTCCAGCGTCCTCGTCATTCACGGTCGAGGGGAGGGGATTTTGCGCCGCGAGGTTCACGCCCTTTGCGCGAGACTAAAGTACGTGTCCCGTTATCGTCTGGGCGAAATAGGAGAGGGCGGTTACGGAGTTACGGTGGTAGAGTTCAGAAGTAGTAGAGTTCAGAAGTAGTCGAGTTCAGAAAATGAATTGATTTTTGAATACTTAAAAAAGCTGGTTTTTAGATATTCTAACGTCAGAGCTTTTATCTTAAATCAGTATAAGAGAAGTGAGATATGGATGGTAAGAAATTTGCTGTATTGGCTGGCGAGCCTGTTTCATATTGAGGTTGTATGGGTCGATAAAGGGCAGGGAAAATGGGTGAAGCGGCGTCGTTACCATCCCGTGATAAGGGGACTGCTGATCGTGATGACGCTGACGGTGTGTATCACCTGGAGCGTGAATTTTTTCCATAACGTGATGGATTCGGGAGAAGCCCAGCGCGCGCCCTCGCTTCCCGCGGACCCGTCGAGGACCATCGAGTTCAACCCCAACAATTTTTTCCCGGAGCTCACCTCGATAGACACCCTTCCCGGCCCCATTCCCATTGAACTGAATGTAGACGACAACGAATATTGGGTGCGGATCAACAAAAGACTTTACATGCTCTATCTCTATCGCGGTGACGAGGTAGAGAAGACTTATGAGATTGCGGTGGGGAAGAACCCCGGTAACAAGGAAAGGGTGGGCGATAATAGGACACCGAACGGCATCTTCACGGTTCAATCTATCGAAAACGCCAGCTCCTGGAGCCATGATTTTCGGGATGGCAAGGGCGTGATCAGAGGCGCTTACGGTCCCTGGTTCATTCGTCTCCGCACGGGTTGGAAGGGCATCGGCATCCACGGCACTCACGACCCCAATTCTCGGGGCTCTATGGTTTCGGAGGGGTGTATTCGAATGCTGAACGACGAACTGGAGGAGCTAAGGCGATTTACCTTCAGGAATATGAAAGTGGTGATCGAGGAATGAACCCTATCGACGAGCGAAAAACGACGGTTCAGCGCGGAATCGACAGAAGGGGCTCGGACGGAAGAGCCGACGTTCAGACCGCCGCCGAATGGACAGAAGAGGAGCGGAAGAAGTCGGAACGGCGGCTCCTCGAAGGGCGAGTGATTTTTCCCGAAAAATTACACCTGCTGGACCTTCCCCAATTCCGGCCAGGTTTTCGCCAGTTCATTGCCTCATGGTTTTTTATCGATTCTCTAGGAAGAAGAATGGTGGTCGATCCCGGTCCGGCGAGCACCATCCCTCTTCTGTTGCGCAAACTTTCCTTTTTGACCAACGACGTGGATTATGTTCTTCTGACCCATATTCATCTAGACCACTCTGGAGGGATTGGACAGTTCTGCCAGCAGTACAAGAACGCCAAGGTGTTGGTCCACCCTAAGGCTAGGAGATACCTGCTCGATCCGGGAAAGCTCTGGAAGTCCTCGCTCGAAATCTTGGGGGATATTGCCGTCATGTACGGCACTCCCGTGCCTCTGGCCCCCGATTCCCTATTGGATCGCGACGACTTATCGGGCGTGACGATTCTCGAAACGCCGGGACACGCTCCTCATCACCTTTCCTTCATCGTCCAGTTGGCTAGTGAAAAAAGTGAAGAAAACGAAAAAAGTGAAAAAAGTGAAAAGGTCGTTTTTGTGGGAGAAGCCGCCGGGCTTTTTCTTCCTCTGGGCTCGTCCTCCGCTTTACCCTACTTACGCCCCACAACCCCGCCCAAGTTTGATGGAGTCGCGGCGCGGGCATCTCTTCGCAAAATCTCAGAATCCCTACGAGGAGATGAACTTCTGTGCTACGCTCACTGGGGCGCGGCCCGACACGCACGAAACCAAATGGCCCTGGCAAGAGGGCAGTTCGACGATTGGACCACCCTCTTTTCCAGGATGAAAGACCAGACCGAGAGGGCCATTACGAATAGCCTATTTGAGCAAGATTCCCTTCTGAGCGGATATTTCCGGCTGCCAGAGGACCTGCGGACGCGGGAACTCTTTTTTATCCGCAACAGTGTGAAGGGTTTTTTGCAATATATTCGGAAAACCGAAAAAACAAGTGAAGAGTGAGGATGAGCATTTATGAAGATAGAGATCGCGCCTGAGGTATTCGCTCTTTTTCCCAGTTACGCGCGTCATGTTCTTGTGGTGAATGGAGCGGACAATACGAAAGAGGTTTTAGAGCTGGCCGAGCTTCTGGTCGAGGCCCAAGAGCGAGTACGGAGAGACGAGGCGTTTTCGGATTTGAAGACCCATCCTCGTATTGCCTCATGGCGCGACGCTTTTCAGTCTTTTGGAACAAACCCCAACAAGTGTCCTCCCTCCATCGCCAACCTCATCAAGCGCGTGCGTGGAGGCAAGGACCTTCCCTACGTGAACAGCCTAGTGTCGATTTTCAACGTGATCAGTATGAGGCACGTTCTGCCGGCCGGAGGTGACGACTTGGACACGGTGAAGGGAGATATCCGCCTGACTCTTGCCCGTGGTCATGAAAACTATACGCCCCTAGGTTCCCCCGAACAAAAAGAGCGTCCGGTGCCCGGTGAGGTCGTTTTGCTGGACACGGGGAACGACGAGGTTTTTTGCCGCGCCTGGTGCTGGAAAAACGGCGACGTCAGCAAGATCGAGGCGACAACCCGCCGCGTGGCCATCAACATCGACACCCTGCCCCCCGGAACCCCGGAGGAAGGAAAAGCCGCCGCCCTGGAAACGCTGGAGTTGGTGAAGCGGTTTTGCGGCGGGAGCGCCGAGCTCCACAGGCTGGACCCGGAGCACGGGAGCGTGGAGATTGGATAGGCGCGACGGAAGTAAATTTCAGATATAATATTTGATAAGGTGATGGACTTCGATGAGAAGATGAGAAGGAGATTTTTTGAGCATGAGGGGACGTATCGTTGCCGTGTGTCGAGCGCCGGTGAAAGGTATGCAGAAAACCGACATTGGCGAAGCTCTTTTGATAGAAGATAAGGGATTGGAAGGAGACGCTCATTTCGGGTTTCAACACCGTCAGGTAAGTTTGCTCAGCGCGGAAGAAGCTGAGAAAATCAAGAAGAAAGTGCCTCTGTTGAAAGCGGGAGATTTTGCGGAAAATCTTTTGGTCGAAGGTTTTGATCTCGCGCGGTTGGCCCTGGGCGACCAGATTCAAGTGGGCGGAGCGATATTAGAGGTCACTCAAAAAGGAAAGGAATGTCACTCCCATTGCGCTATTTACGAGGCGGCGGGAGATTGTATTATGCCTCGTCTTGGCGTGTTTTGTCGCGTGACCCGGGGTGGCAGGGTGCGCAATGGCGATATGATCCAACGCGTAGTATATTAATAAGCTATATTAATATTCATATCTGATAAACTATTATAAAGCGTCATAATGTATTATGATCAAGTTATATACGGTGTATCAAGCGGTATAGGTAATAAGGTTATGCATTTCGACAATTTCGACAATAAGGAGGTAGCAAAGTCTATCAAAGATGAAAATATTGTTGTAGATCGGAACTATAACGGCGCTTGTGGAATATTTCCGCGAGCTTTGCGAGATTCAGCTTTTTCTTTGGCTTCATAGTCGAAGAAATACTATGCGGAATATATCTAACTAGCTATAAGTAGGTATTAGTACGCTGAAAGGATCGGTTAAGAGAGTATGGCTACTATTGGTTACTACGAACCGGAAAATTTTAAGAAGATTCACCAAACCCCCATCCGAACAACAGTGGAATCTCTATTTTACGGCAACAACGTCACGAAGGTTCCCGACCTGAAAGTCGCCTACGAGTTGGCCAAGGCCAGTCCGGGCACGGTGGAACTGACGGGAATGCCTGTCTATTTGCCGGAAGAGCAGGGTCTTCCGGTGGGAGCGAATGTCCTTCTTTTCAACGATGGGGCTTTTTATGGCCGCACCGCCGCGGCGCGCCGCATCATTGGATATCCCAACGTCAAGCCCGAAGAGATGGCCACCCTCATCCGTGAGGCCGTTTACAAACTGCGTGACCGTAAGCTCTACACGGCGGACGCCTATATCGGTTTGGAAGAGGACTTCATGGTCGCCGCTCATCTTCTGGTGCCTCAAGGATTTGAAAACAACCTTTATAGCTGGCTTTTCAACTTTCAATATATCAACGAAAAATACAAAGAGATGTACAATCGATCACGAAAAGTTTCGGACACGGATGGAGACGTCCTCATCTTCGCCGACCCGGACTGGACGCACCCAGATTATCCGCTGGGCCTGGCCTTCTTTTCGCCCAAAGAAAACTGTGCTGTGGTGCTGGGGCTCCGTTATTTTGGGGAACTCAAAAAGGGCACCTTGACCCTGGGCTGGGGAATCGGCGCGCGCAACGGTTACGCCTCTTGCCACGGGGGACTCAAGCGCTACACCACCCAAAACGATAAAAAGTTTGTGCTAGCCGCTTTCGGTCTCTCAGGATCGGGTAAATCGACGATTACCCACGCCACTCACGGTGGCAAGTACAACATCACCGTCTTGCACGATGACGCGTTCGTGGTAAACGTGAAGGACAAATATGCCATCGCCTTGGAGCCCGCTTACTTCGACAAGGTGCAGGACTATCCCATTGGATGCCCGGCCAACAAGTTTCTGGTGACGATGCAGAATTGCGGTGTTACGCGTACAGCGGATGGCAAGTTGATCGCCGTAACCGAAGACGTCCGCAACGGCAACGGCCGCGCGATGAAATCCAAGTTCTGGTCCCCAAATCGCATTGATCGCATCGATGAGCCTTTGAACGCCATCTTCTGGCTGATGCGAGACCCGACCATTCCCCCCGTTCTGAAACTGACGGGCCCGGAACTGGGATCTGTTCTGGGAGCCACTCTCGCGACGAAGCGCACCAGCGCCGAACGCCTGGCGCCTGGAGTCGACCCCAACGCCCTGGTTTGCGAACCCTATGCCAACCCCTTCCGTACCTATCCTCTCGCGATGGACTACGAACGTTTCAAACAATTGATCGCGGATGGAGTTGACTGCTACATCCTGAACACGGGAGATTTCATGGGTACGAAGGTCAAGCCTGTCCATACCCTTTCGATTCTGGAATCCGTCATCGAGGGTACGGCAAAATGGGCCCCCTTCGGAAACTTCAGCGGCATGCAAATCCTGCCATTGGACGATTTCAAAATCGACTTGAACGACAAGAACTATCGGGAACAGCTTCTGGCGCGTTTCAAAGATCGTTTGAATTTTGTGAAATCGCGCGATACGGAGCTGGGTGGCTTGGACAAGTTGCCTGAGGATGCCCATAAAGCGATAACTCTCGCGGTAGAGGAAATGTCGAAGTTTTAGAAACTTTAACTGAACTGTACTGTATTGAACTGAACTAAACTGAACTGAACTGAACTGAGAAAAATACACGAGCTCGCTCATTGCTGGGGCGAGCTTTAGGATTTTGAGCACAGCAATGACAATACTCGACACAGGTGGGTGTGAATAATGAAAATAGTCATACTTGACGGTTATACGGAAAACCCCGGCGACCTTACTTGGGCCGAACTGGAAAAACTGGGAGAACTTGTCGTATACGACCGCACCTCTCTCACGGACCAAGAGGAAGTAATTTCTCGTATTGGAAACGCGGAGGTCGCCATCACCAATAAGACGCCGATCAGCCGGGAAGCCATAACGCGGTGCGCTAACCTGAAATATATCGGTGTGCTTGCCACCGGCTACAACATCGTGGATGTCAACGCCGCAAAGGAGAAAAAAATTCCTGTCTGCAACATCCCCACTTACGGTACAGCCGCGGTTGGGCAGTTCGCCATTGGTTTGCTGCTGGAGATATGTCATCACATAGGGCACCACGATAAAGTTGTCCATGAGGGCAAGTGGGCGGCCAGCAACGATTGGTGTTTCTGGGATTATCCGTTGATTGAATTGGCCGACAAGACCATGGGAATCATCGGTTTTGGCCGCATTGGGCAAACTACGGGCAAGATAGCCAAAGCCTTGGGCATGAAGGTCATCGCCAACGATGAGTTTCCGAACGACGCGGGAGCTCAAATCGCGAAATATGTTTCGTTGGATGAGCTTTTCACCGAATCGGATGTTGTTGTCCTGCACTGTCCTCTTTTCCCATCCACGCAGGGAATCGTTAATAAAGAAAATATCGCCAAAATGAAAGACGGCGTTATCCTGATCAACAACTCCCGCGGACCTCTCATTGTCGAACAAGACCTTACCGATGCTTTGAATAACGGTAAAGTCTTCGCGGCAGGCTTGGATGTGGTGTCCAGCGAGCCCATTAAAGGCGACAATCCCTTACTCAAAGCAAAAAATTGTATTATCACACCGCACATCTCCTGGGCGCCCAAAGAGAGCCGTCAGCGTTTAATGGACGTTACCGTCGATAACCTGAAAGCCTTTGTGAGCGGAACCCCCATCAATGTGGTTAATAACTGAATGAATGTGAAAGCATGTGAAAGAATCTAAAAAAAGGCGGTTCCCCTAAAGGGAGCCGCTTTCTTTGTCTTTGTGATGCTTGTGATTGGTTGTTTTGCTAGGTTCAGCTTCAGCTTCAGCTTCTGGCGTCTATCTTCCCATTAGTTTAGGTTCTTTCATCCACTACGCGCTTCGCTTTGTGCGTGCTGCGTTCGATAGAACCGTCCGGCAGGACGACGACCCGCGCCGGCTTCACTCCGATTCGCGCTTTAAGAGCGTTGGACACCCTTGCGGCAACCTCTTCGTCGCTCTTTTCGCTGGCGTTTTCAACTGTGACTTCAAATTTGCACGTGAGATCTTGTTCGTAAACACGAATCTTGTACTCTCCCGTCACTTCGGTCAATCCGCGAATGACGTACTCGATATCGCTGGGATACACGTTGACCGCGCTGACTATGAACATGTCGTCCTTGCGTCCGTCCACATGTATCCTCCCGTGGGTGCGCCCACAAGGACAGGGCGTGTAATCGATCCAGCCAATATCACCCGTGCGGAAACGGATCATCGGGCGAGCTTTCTTCCTCAGCGTCGTGTAAACCAGCTCGCCACGCTTACCTGGTTCAATGACCTCGCCGGTCTCCAGGTCGACGGTCTCCACGAGTATGTGGTCCTCAGCAATGTGAAGGCCATCGTGAACCTCGCACTGCGCGGCGCACGCGCCGAAAATATCCGACAGACCATAAAAGTCAAAAAGTTCGGCACCCCAAAGGTCTTCGATCACTTTCCGGGTCGCTCCTATGCTTCCACCCATCTCCCCCGCGACGAAAATTTTATTGATCGACAGGTCCTTTCTGGGGTTGACGCCGTTTTTCACGCAAGTTTCCCCCAGGTACCAAGCATAACTTGGGCTCGTCCAGATGCAGGTTGGCTGGTAGGCTTTAAGGATGAAAATCAACCTCTCGCTGGGAAGCGTCCCGCCCCAGATGCAAAGAGCGCCGAGATTTTGTGCTCCTATCACGTCGGGGCCGCCCACGTACAGCGAAAAATTCAGGGCGTGGACATATCTGTCGTTCGGCCGCATGGATGCCTGCCAGAACCAGCGGCTCTCCACGTCCTGAAATTCGTCGAAGTCCTTCTTCGTGAACGGAGACATGGTCGGAACCCCGGTTGACCCGCTCGAAGTGCTCACGAACACGACATCTTCTTCTGGAACGGCGGCGAGCTCACCGAGAAACGAACCGACCCCCTGGGTGTCGCGCTGCGTCTTTTTATCTATGAAGGGAAACTTCGCTATATCAGAAAGAGATTTCACGTCCTCGGGTTTCAAGCCCACGGTATCAAAAGAACGCCTGTAGTACGGGCTGTTCGTATACGCGTGAGCAAGTTCCTCCCTCAGTGACCTCAGTTGCAGGGCTTCGAGCTTCGAGCGTGGAAGCGTTTCAATTTCCGGATCCCAGTATTTGCCTTTTGACATTTTTTATCTCCTCCAAATTATTTATAGTTTTTATAAAATTTATATTATGCCTGCCAGCGCAGCATGAATTTTTGTAGCCGGCTGACCGCGAGGTATACGACGCTGATCACAATTCCGATCAGGAAAACACCGACCATCGTTCGCGTGTAGTCGCCCAGGTCCGAGAAATAATTCACGTAGTAGCCCATGCCGCTTCGCGCGCCAATCATCTCCGCCGAAGTCAACAAAATGAACGACACCGAGAGGCCCTGGTTGCAACCCGTGAATATTTGAGGCAGCGCGCTCGGTAGTACGACGTGGAACAACGTTCCGCACTTTCCACAGCCGAGGTTTTTGGCGACGTCGAGATACTTTCTCTCGGTGTACATGACGCCGGAGACAGTGGCCGATAACACCGGCCAAAAGGTCGCAAGAAAGATGACCATGACGCTGACGCTCCTAAAAGTAGGCAACAGAGCTATGCCGTAAGGTATGTACACGATCGGCGGTATCGACGACAGAAACTTGGATATCAGTGTCGCCGCCCTGCCAACTCGCGCGCTATACCCGATAAAAAGCCCCAAAGGGATGGCCGCCGCCAGACCGAGCGTGTAGCCATTAAAGATGAGCCCCAGAGAACTGAAAATATGCCTAATCAAGCTCTGGTAATCCAGTATAAATTGCCGCAAGACCTTACCCGGCGGAGCGAAAAGAAACTCCCTGAGCAGGTTAAATTTCGATGTGGCGAGCATCCACGCGATGAGAAGCGCGAGCGTGAAAAAGGCCAAATCTTTCATGACAAGTTTTTTTCCCGACACGACGATAATAGACTCCAGCACAACCGCGAGAGCGATCGCGTAAAGCGCGAAACTTTCCCCTTTGATCCTGTCCGGTAGCAGATTAATCAGCAAAAACGCCGCGAACAGAATGTGTGGGCATATGCTCTTCATTTTTCGCGATGGAATATGGAGCGTTTTTTGATGAGAAAACGCTCCATGTGAGACCAGCTCAAAAACGTTGCTGAGCCGTGCCATTCGAGTTCTCGAAGCGCTCCAAAAGCTCAGCGTATATCTTGTCGCCGGGACTGTCTTTGAGCAAGGACCGAAGGGCCGCCTCGTAGACATTTGTGTTGTATAACGGTTCGATATCGTAGTCTTTGGTGTAACCAAACTCGACTACGCTGGATTTCAGCGCGACCATCGCGGTTTTGTCCGGGTCAGGGATGGACTGCGAGTATCCACCGTAAACTTCGGTTTTTATTAGACTTCGGTCGATTTGAATGTACTTGGCAACGTCGTCGATTGTCTTCTCCCGGCTTTCCTGAGAGAACTTGTACGCTTTGATCAGAGCGCGCTCAAACGCTTTGAAGGTATCAGGTTTGGCGGTAAGCGCGGAAGATTCGGCTACCTGGCGGCAGCAGGGTTGATTCAGAAATTCCTCCTCTTGAGAGCAGTAGTAGATCACTCTATACCCCTCGCTGATGGCGCGGGACGCATAGGGGCTGTACACGCTGACGGCGTCGATCTCCGCGCTCAAAATAGCGTTGTACGCGTCTTTCTGACTGTCAAAGTACACTATTGTGACATCCGCTTTGCCTTTCTCGGTTGAATAGGTAAGGCCGGCGTTCGTGAGAAGTATCTGCAGTTCGAGGTCTTGCACGCTGGGCTTTGTCGTAGCCACCCGCAGACCTTTCAGCACGGAGATGTCGATTTCATCATCGCTGAGTCCCTCGACAAATTTTTGCTTCACCACATAGCCGTGGCCATTTGTCATCGCGCCTCCGAAAATGGTGAGCGGCTGTCCCTGGCTCTGGAATGCGATCACCGGGACTGAGCCGATGAACGCGGCATCGAGCTTGCCGGTGGTCAACCCGGCCGCGAGGTCACTGGCACTCGCGAACTGCGTGAGTATAACGTTGAGACTTTCTTCGTTGAAAAACCCTTCCTCGGCTGCAACGAAAGCCAACAGGTGAGCTGTCGAGTTTAGGTGACCGAGATTGAATTTGGTTTGTTCGAGACTGGCGGCCGGCGCACTGGCCGGGACGCGGATCCATTCATACGTGGTAAACGCCACGACTAGCGCTAACATGAGCATGGCGGCAAAAATTTTCTTTTTCATAGGATACACCCTTTCTTATTCGCTGATTTTTGATCCTTCCTTCAGTCATACATGCATGCATTCATTTCTTTAATTTCTTTAATTTCTTCATGCATGTCGGTAAATGGAACGTGGTAAAGTCAACATCGCTCGTCGGGGTACATTCGATAATTCCTCATATCGTGTAATCCTCCTGAATAGTTTTGGCGAATTCCAACTGTTTCAGAATGTGGACTCGAAGCCCCATAAAATCGCCGGAAGCCCGGTCGCGTGGATAATTCATCGGGATATCCAGAATGTTTTTGACGCGCCCGGGGCGAGGCGACATCAGTATGACGCGCTGGCTGAGATAGATGGCTTCGTCCACGTCATGTGTTACCATAATCATCGTACTGCGACGCTCCCGCCAAAGCCTGATCAGCTCGTCCTGCAAAGTCATTCGCGTAAAGTTGTCAAGCGCGCCGAGAGGTTCGTCGAGCAGTACGACATCGGGCGCGACGGCCAATGTCCGCACTAGGGAAGCCCTTTGTCGCATCCCTCCGCTGAGTTGATGAGGATAGCTGCCCGCGAAGCTTTCAAGGTCGGCGAGGTTTAGCCATTCGGCTATTTCGTGTTGTTTTTCCCTATATTGATTGGTGGATTTCAGCGCAAATTCAATATTGCCTCGCACGGTCATCCACGGAAACAGCGTATGTTCCTGAAAGACGAGCCCGCGTCTGGGATTAGGACTCATCACGAGCTCTCCGTCGCAATATATCGTTCCAGAGGTCGCCTTATCAAGCCCCGCGATGATCCGCAGCAAGGTACTTTTGCCACAGCCACTGGCGCCCAGAATTGAAACGAACTCGCCCGGTATGATGCCAGCGTTTATATTATCCAGCGCGATAAGTCCAGTGTCTTTATCACGCTCCTCAAAAACTTTGCTCACTCCCCTGATTTCAATACTCGCGCCCACGTTCCACTCACCACATAACATCTAAAATATATTTAATATATATATTTTATAAAATATATTATAATCATATAATTGTCAAGGCAGAGGCAGAACTCAAATCGCGGGAAAAGGAAAGATAGGCGTCATATGTCTACAGCGCTGCGAGATACTTTCTTCTATAATGTTTTTATTAATGTTTTATTGGTTGATAGGCCTGTTCCGATAGCTTGAATCTCTTATAAAGTTCTAAACTAAGATGACGTAAGATCATGTTTTTTGAGCATTCCGCTTTCAAAACGAATGACGTGATACCGCTTGTTGGTTTTCCAGAAAGCGCAGGCATTGCGCCCTGTGGCTTTGGCGTAATAGAGAGCCTCGTCGGCACGCATCATGAGCTGTTGGGGATGATCTCCGTCATCGGGGCAGATACTGATACCAAAAGACGCGCTAATGGTAATTTCTTTGTCTTTCAAGATCATGGGTTTTTTTAAAGACGCCATTGTGCGGGTTAAAAGTTTTGTGATACTCTGCCACTCATCCTTCCCAAAAGCCAGAATCATGGCAAATTCATCTCCTCCGAAGCGGGAGACCATGTCGCTTTCTCTCAGATTTTTCTGGAGGCGCTGCGCCACTTCCACCAACAGAGTATCGCCCGCGAGATGTCCTAGGGTATCGTTGACGGACTTGAACTTGTCCAAATCTACCATGATAACGGCCAGGTGCGTTCCGTTTCGTTTTGCGTATTCAATGCTGTTCTTCAAATGTTCGTCGAAAAATATCCTATTTGGCAATTCCGTCAAAGCGTCGTGGGTAGCCCGGTGCGAAAAAAACTCCTCGCGTTCTTTTCGGTCCTGAATATCGGCCGTAACTCCGATGATCCGCGTGGGTTCCTGGGTAATGAGGTCTTTGAGTACCATCCCCCGCGTCTGGAACCAGCGGTAAACGCCATCGGCGCAAAGGAGTTTGTGGTCGAGTTCGAAATACCCCGGAGGATTTTCGTCGAGAAAAAAACTCCGGTACAGTTGCAATATTTCTTGGTCGTCCGGGTGAAAGAGTTTCGGCCAATCGTGAACGCCGGGGATGTCTTCCAATCGAAATTTCGTCAGTTCAGCCAGGCGCTGAGAATAATAAGGAAGAGTTTGGTTTTTCAGATTGATTTCCCAAATTCCATCCCGACTGCACTGAACCGCTAGTTTCCATCGTTCCTTTTCCACTCGGAGGCGCTGTTCTGTGTGTTTGCGCGCCTCCACTTCCTGTTGCAGCTCTTCCGTCAAAGCCGTCAAACTTTCCTGTTTATGTCTCAACGCGTCCAGAGTGGTCGAGAGCTGCTCGACCATTGAGTTGAAGGAATCCGAAAAATCTCCCATGAAATCCATACGCTGACTCAAGTCTCCATCCGCGACCCGGCGCGTCAACCACGCCACATGACTCAAATTTGCCTGAAGGGCCTTTAGCGCCCCTCCCATAAAACCTTTGAATTGGATTTTATAAGAAAAATCACCCTTGCGAGCCATTTGTAGAACTTCACGAAGTCCCAGGAGAGCAGTCGTTATCTCTTTCATCGTTTGAGTTTCATCGATGAAGGTAGAAGTTTCGGGTGGCAAAACCGAAGAAAACAAAAGCGCATGATAAAACTTCAGCACCCGATCCCGCTCCTCGGCAGAGGAAACATTCTCGCAAGATGCCGAAGATAAAATGACAGTTTCTTTATTTTCTCTTCCGATTTCCAACTCGCTCTTTCGCTCTCGGTGTTGCTCGATTTAGTCGGCAGCTCTATCCGCCGTGAAGCGGCACGTGCGATCTCCTGTGCACCAGCAGTCTATTTCCTTTACAATATATTGTTTTCCCGAAAAATTTTCGAGAATACCCGCAATGAAACCCTCGTCATAAACGCAGATTTCATAGTCCATTTCCGGCAATCCAGCGCAATCCAAGTCTTCATCGACGGTAAGAATGATTTTTTCCGCCCCGTCCGTCATGGACTCAACACGCAAAACGCCAATTTTCATCTCTTTCAAAACGCTTTGCAATTTTTTAACAAAGTCTCCAACATCATTGTTTCCTGCCAAAAAGTGTTCGGAAAAGGCGATGCCCGCCTTTTTTCCCGCTTCGTAAAAAACCTTGTCCGCCTCTTCCGTCCCGAATCTGGCTTCGATAATGTCTCGCAACGTAAACTGCATCAGGCGATAGATCTCGACGCGCGTAGAATTTCCTAAATTCGGACGTCCCACTTCGAGATTGCCAAGAAGGTCCCACGAAAAAGCATATTTTCTTTCCTCCATCGTTTTCAACGCTCCTTTTCAACGCCAGTTTTGATAAAGGCTTAAACCGCCTCCTTTTATTATTATAGACTAATTATGTAGCATAATTTTTTTCTCATTTGTTACATTTCACAAAAGGGCATCATGAGCTCTCTTGAGGCTGGTTCTCTTCCACAGCGTCGCACAGGCGGGAGGCAGCGCCTTGCGGCCCGGAAAGCGCCAGAAGCTCTTTACGGACGCGAGAAAGTTTTTCCTTGTCTTGCAGAGACGCCGCGATTCGAGCAGCCAGCTCATTGGGAGCGATATTGCCCGTCGCCTCGTCCAGAAGCATCTGGTTCGCGATCCGGTTCGGCCAGGAGATGAACCCGTTGTAGCGCTCCAAATTTCTGCGTATGGCCTGTTCCTTGAGCCATGAACCCATCAAGGGTACCCCCGACAAAAACCCACCGATCCCAGATATGGGGACGGTTCTCAGAAAATTCATAGGGGCGGCGACCAGGGCGGGTAAACCACAGTGCATCATTTCGAGAACGTTGGTTCCTGGTTGGGTCAAGGCATAGTCCGCGCTTCTCATCACCACTCCCGCGCCGGCTCTCAGGGGGTTCAATCCCGCGTTGGCCCAAACGGAAAACTCATTCTCCGGAACAAAGGGCGAAAAAAGGGCGCCGACCTGAATCTGGCCAAGCTGAACCCGCAAGTGCCGAAGAACGGCCTGAAGCCACCCCAGAGACAGTCGCCGGATGTTCGGCCGGCTTCCGGGGAAAATTAACAACCGCGGGGGAGCGTTTTTTTCCTCTTCTTTTTCCTCTTCTTTTTCCTCTTCGCCATGCTCCTTTTCGTCATCTTTTTCTTCGTCCCACTTGAACGTTCCCGTGTCGAGGGCCAGAGAATCCTTAACCAAATCTCCGATGGGTTGCGCTTTTGGCGTTTTAAGGCGCATGTCGATATTCTCCGCCATATAAAAGTAGGCGGTGAAAACCCTGGCGTGCTCCATGCCTTTTTTGAACCCATAGGCGTAACTGATCAACGGAGCCCCCGCGCAATTGGCGATTCGGCGTCCGAAGAGCAAGTCTCCCCCCAATTGCAGGACACAGTCCGTTTTTTCCTGCCCCAAAGCACGCCACGTCCACGCGCTTCCGCTGGGCCCCTCCAGCTTATCGACGCCCAGCCGGGAGGCTACGGTTCGCTCGGATCCCGAAGCGAATTGGCAAGGGAGCAACCATAAAGAAACAGAATGCCCTCGCCGGCGCAACTCCATAACGACAGGCCGAGCCCAACCCCAAAGCTCTCCGGGACCATTGGTCAAGATAGAGACCTTCATGGCTTTTTCACTCCTTCCGGCACATCATAAACCAAAATATCAACGACGCGTTTTTTTATTATCGCTTCCTCGATCACGCGCGCCCAAAACGCTGCGGCATTAACAGCGCCCATGGCATTTTGAGCTATCTCCAAGCGTCGATCAATCTCCGCCTTTTCGGCGGGATCGTCCAGGTAGGCGAGCAATTCATGTACAATGCGCTCCGGCCGCGCGGCGGTCCTCAAAAGCTCAGGGTAGACGGGGCGGTCGGTCAGATAATTAGGGATAGAAATATAGGGAACGCGGACGAGAGTACGCAAGATAAGCCACGAAAGCAGGTTCACGTCGTAAATCACCACCATAAAACACCGCATGAGCATCGCCTCCACGGCCACCGTTCCACTGACGCCCGCCACGGCCTCCGAGACCGCCATCAGGTCACGCCCTTCTCCTTCCCATCGCTCAAACCCCGCGACGCGTTCCAGTAGTTCTCGACGCAAAGGCTCGGAGAGGCCCGGCGCCACGGAAAAAACTGGCAAGAATCCCTGCTCCCCAAGGATCCTAGCCGTTCCCAGCAGACAGTCGATGTGATATTTTATGTCATAGCGGCGGCTGCCCGCCATCAACGCGATCACACGCTCGCCACGATAGCGCCTCGATAGCTCCTCCGGCACGGTATGGCCCGCTAGGTCCGAGACGAGAGGATGGGCTGCCCATTGGGAGTGGACGCCCCGCGCGGTCAGAAAGTCATGTTCAAAAGAAAAAAGCGGAAGACAGAGGTCGAAGTCGTTCCGAAGGATTCGAGTTCGACCCCTGCGCCATGCCCATACCGTGGGCGTGACCAGGCATACCGTGAGTCCTCGATAGCCGACTCGCCGAAGTTTTTTGACAAGACCCAGGTGAAAATCGGGGCTGTCCACCACCACAACCGCGGCTGGATCGCGCCGAAGGACTTCGTTCACGATCCGGTCGCGCAGCTTCAAGATGCGCGGAATAGCCGGAATGACCTCCGTAATTCCCATGAGTTTCAGCTCTTCGTAGCTCCAGATGGCTTCTCCACCCGCCTTCACGCCCCGAGGCCCCATCATGCCCCAAATTTCCTGAGCGTCGCCCCGCGACCGTAAAAACTCCCGGATCAGATCGGAGGCGTAGAGGTCTCCGCTGACTTCTCCACAACTCATAAAGATTGACATGGTAAGCCCCACAGAGCGATGTTGTAACGCTTTGCCAAAGCGAAAGTTTTTTCTACATCGATGATCAACGTCCGGTTTGCTTCCACAGCCAGACAGGTCAACCCCGCTTGAGCCATGTTTTCGATGGTTTCCGGCCCCACCGTGGGAATATCGTATCGGGAATCCTGATCTGCCCGCATCATCTTGACCAACACGCCTTTGGGAACCAGTTCTCCAGCTCGCCGTATGACGGCGTCCGTGCCCTCCATTGCCTCCACGGCCACCACGGCGCCATCCGCCACTATCAGGGCCTGACCGAAAGAGCAGGGCAGTGTCACCTTTAGCACCATCATGCCGTATTCGAAGTCTCGGACCTCGTCTGCCGTGGGCCTCCGATGGCCCAATGCCCCCTCGGAAGCTAAGCATTCGGGCAAAATATGCCAGTAGGGTGACACCGTAATGCCTTCTTCCTCCAAAACATTGACCACAGCCGCCAACAACGAGTGATCATCCCGTCTAGTTCTCGCCAGGAGCTTCAGGATGAGGGGGTCGAATAAAGCCGGAACGTAAATGAGCTTTTTGGGAACCTGGCCCGCTAAAATGACGTTTTGAGCCCCATGCCGCCGAATCTCCTTTATCACTCGGCTCAGGCTGGGATAGCGCAGGCGCACCAGCGGGTCGGAGATGCCTTTGAAAACCTGCCCGTCATCGCGCAAGGTAAGAACAAGAGGGGTAAGACCTTGTGATGCCAAACGCTTGGCGATCTCGACGGGAAGAAGTCCTTCGCCCGCGATGATGGCGCTCTTGGTGTCTAGCATGTTCGCCGGAGACATATCAATCGACCCTCCGTGAGAAGAAAAGCCCCGCCGCTAGAAAAAGACCATTCGGAAGCCAGGCAGCCAGCGCCGGAGACATATTTCCCGCTTCTCCCAGGGCACGGCAAAGGGACATGACCACATAGTAGGCGAAGACGAAGATGACGCTAATCCCGAACCCGATCCCCGAACCAGATCGTCCCTGGCGAGAGGCCCCGAAACTAGCCCCCAGAAGAGCCATGATGACACAAGCCCAAGGCACGGCCAGCTTCAGGTGAAAAAGAACCCAGAGCTGAGAAAGGTTAGTCCCTCCCATACGTGCTTGTTCGATGTACTCCCAAAGTTCGCGAGCGCTCATGTCCACGGGACGCCTGGACGTGCGCTGAAGTTGCTGGGGTGAAAGGTTCAACGCCAGTCTCTGCCGCTCGAAGCGAAAAAGCAGACGAACCTCTCCTCTTTCCAAAACCTCGAAGACCCGACCATTCTCGATCCACCACTCGCCGCCTTTCCATGTCCCGCTCTGGGCTAAAGACGTGCGGACCAGGCGCCCGTCCTCGAACTCATGAAACATGACACCACTCATGATGCCCTTGTCCACATCCAGGTGATCAAGATAAATAACGCGCCGTAACTCTCCGTCACTCTCATCGCGTAAAAAAACCTTTTCCTGGAGGGCAGAGGCTTGATTTTTCAGGATCTCGTATCTCATGAGATTCTCGGCGGCATGAGTAGTGAAGGGTACGACGGTTTCGTTAAAGAGGAGCGCCCCCCCGGCCACCAAGAAAGAGGCCCACATGATCGGGCGCAGTATCCGATAGAAGGACACCCCCAGGGATTTGAGGGCGATCAGTTCGCTGTTGCCTGAAAGTCGTGTCATACCCAAAAGCGTCGAAAGAAGGCAGGACATGGGTAAAGTCATTCCCACCACCTCGGGCAAACGATAGAGAAAAAGCCGCACAACGACCCCCAGGGAAATACCTCTTTCGATCATCAGTTTCGCCGCTTGAAAAAGGAGGTCGCCAGCCACGAAAATCATGGTAAAAATGAGCACTCCAAAGACGAAGGGACCCGATATCTCCCCCAACACGAAACGATCTAAAGTGCGCAATCCTGGAAACGACTTCATCCGCAAGTGATTTTCTCCCTAAAAAACATCAAAATCTCTCAATTTTTTAACGATCCTCATACCGCATCGTTCCCCAGCATAGGACGGGAGCGATAAACGCGAAGTTCATTCCGGTACCGTCCCAGGAAATGGGAAGAAACTCGAACAGAAAGCCCGTCAAGAAATAGAGGCCAATAGCGGCGACAAGAGACAAAAAGACAAGCATCCCATGCGTCGCATTGTTTTCCGCGGGTTGAGCCAGGAAAAAAAAACGTGTAACAATCGGCAGGGGGAGAGCGCAGCAAAAAAGGCGCGTCGTGGAGATAAAAGCCGACACAATCCACGTAAGCGTAGAAGGAGACGACATCACGATCTTTTTCATGAATTCCATATCCAGCGCGCCCACCCATTTCGCTCCCAAAGAAAGACGCATGATCAATTCGAAGAATGCGAACAACAAATAGCTTTTCACGTAATAGCGTAAAAGGCGATCCTGAATCCCCAAGGTGAAAAACTCGTTTTCTTCTTCCTGTTCCTGTGGAGCGTAACTTTGCCTCAACTGCGTGATATCCATATTCAACAGTTCCGCGTCGGAGAAAGAGGCGGGTACTTCCTCCACCAGACCCTCCAGTTCGGGATCTGAAAAAAACGACGGAATCTGCTGAGAGGGAAATGAAGGAGCCACCTTCGCGGGTTGAGTCTGTGACGGCGCCTCTACAGACGTCTGCAAGAGCGAAGCCTCCTGAAGCCGAACTTGGACTTGCGGAGGCGCAGGCTGAACTGGAGTCTGGATCTCCGCGGACTTTTGGTTTACCTGAGCCTGCGAAGGTTCATGAGGCGTTTCCGCCAGCCATGGCTTTGCCACACCGTCTTGTGGGGTCGCGATTTTAGGCATGGGGCCAGAAAAAGCTTGTATCGGAACGAAAGTCGCCATAATCGCGTTATCATAGGCCGTATCCAGTTCTTTTAGCGTCGCAAAAGCACGCACCCATTCCAGAGTCCCCTGCTCGAAGCGATCTATTACGTATTCGCGTTTTTTGTTTTGGTAAGCATCCTCTATTTTCTCGGCGGTCGCGGTTGGCAGAACCCCCAACAAAGTATAACACTTTTCCATGTTCTCCATGTTCAAAATCAGCCCTCCCAATCGCATTTAAGTCAATATGAGTCAATCTAAAGCGTGCTCCTTCGCAAGAATACCACAATCCCCCTCCCGACAGAACAACTCTATATGCTATCGTTATACTGTTATTTTTGTCCCCAAGCGCTTTTCTTAAGCTAGTAAGAAAGCGGGAAGAAAGAGAGGTATCGTGGCACCGTGCACAGCGTGACCGTCATGCCGGAAAACAAAATCCTTTTTTATGAATCGGGAAAAAACCTGCTAACCATTTTGCGGGAAGGAGGTATTTTTGTCGAGAGTTCTTGTGGTGGAGGGGGGACCTGCGGCAAATGTAAGGTGACACTCATTGTTCAAGATCAGGAGGGTAGAGCTCATTCGGCCCAAAGCGACCTCATTGCCCCCCATGAAACCCCCTCAATGAAAAACCCGCTCAGGGCAGAATCGAGCGAGAGGAGGCTTGAACGGTTACAAATGACGCTTCTCTCGGAAGAGTCGGAATCGGAAGAGCCGGAATCGGAAGAGGAGGATTTTCTCTCGAAAGAGGAGGATTTGTCCTCAGCCTCCGGCAATGAGCTGAGACGGCCGTGCCCGAAGGAAAAGACGGCGCGTGTCTGTCTGGCGTGTGTTTTTTTCCCATCGGGTAACTTAACGGTGAAAGTTCCGCCGAAACGACAAAAAGACGAACTTTTTGTTCCCTCACGCTTTTCCGCGAAGCCGAGGAGAACGGAGCGGAAGAAAGCGAGGCGGAGGACGCCGTTGGGTTTAGCGTTGGACGTCGGCACCACCACCTTGGAAGTAGTGCTGGTGGACAGGGAAACGGAAGAGGAACTAGCCAACCGGTCGGCGGTCAACCCTCAGGTCCAATACGGCATGGATATCCTGTCTCGAATTTCTCACGTCATGCGATACCCGAAGGAAGTGCGCGCTATGCAGCGGGTCTTGCTCGAGAAGGTTAACGCGATAACGGAGGACCTGTGCCGAGAGGCCCAGGTGTATTCCTCTTCTATCGACACCGTGGCCGTGGCGGCCAACTGCACCATGCTTCACTTTCTTTTGGGGATTAGTCCCACGTCTCTGGGGACCTTTCCCTTCACACCCGTGTTCTTGGAGAGCCGAGAGCTTCCAGTCCATGAGATCGGCCTGACGGCATTGAGGAGAAACGCTCGTTTGTTTTGTTTGCCCTCCGTATCGGCTTTTATTGGCGCGGATATCGTCGCCGGTGTCTACGCAACAGGACTGGTCCGGAAAAAGGGTAATGTGCTTTTTCTTGACATCGGCACCAATGGGGAGATGGTCTTGTCCCGTCAAGGAACTCTCGTCTCCTGTTCCTGTGCAGCAGGACCGGCCCTAGAAGGCATGAACATCAGTTGCGGGATGCGCGCCGAACCTGGGGCTGTCGAAGACGTTTCCATCGATTATCGAATCGATGATCGAGGCGATTATCGAGGCGCTGTTCAGTTTCAGGTCATTGGAGGCGAACCCCCCGTTGGAATTTGTGGCAGCGGCATTCTCGCCGTCATACGGGAGCTACTTCGCGTCGGGCTTCTTCGGAGGGATGGTTCTTTGCTGACGGAAGCGGAGGTGAAGGCGGAACTACCCTCCGCGAGAGAGGCACTCACCGCTCTTTGCCGTGAAGAAAACGGTATTCCGGCGGTCTGCCTGTTTGGGGACATCGTCGTGACTCAGAAAGACGTCCGTCAGGTACAGTTGGCCAAAGGCGCTCTGCTTTCCGGTTTGCTCGCTCTTTTGAACCAGGCCGGTCTGAGCGTGGAGGACATCGACAAGGTCTTGATCGCGGGGCAATTTGGCGCTCATCTTTCTGTGGAGAGCTTGATGGGATGTGGTATCCTTCCGCATGAACCGTCTTTTGCGGCGGAAAAAGTTGAATACGTTGGAAACACCTCAAAAAAGGGTGCTCTCATGGCGTTGACATCCTCTTCCGCCCTAGCAGAGATGAGCACCCTGGCCCAGAGTATCGCCTATGTCGAACTCGGCGCTACTCCGAGATACGAGGAACTCTTCATGCGATGCCTCGAATTTCCCTAACCTTCCCTATCCTGCCCTTCCCTTCTCTTTCCTTTTCTTCTCTTTCCTTCTCTTTCCTTCTCTTCTTTCCCCTGAGCGTCGATGGTGAAGACGTCAAATATCGCTTTCATGCCGTCGGCAAGGACGGAGAGATTTTCTGCCCCTTTTGCCATGGATTCGGCGGAAGACGCGACGTCTCCGATGCTGTTGTGGATATTTTCGCCTGCCTGAGCCGTGGTTGAAACCTCTTGGGCAATATTGTGCACGGCTCTCGCGATTTCCCCGCTCGACGACGCTTGTTCCTCGGAGACGACCGCCAGGTCCTGCGTAGCCCCGGCAATGCTTCCGAGATAGGTGATCATGTTGCCGATGATTTCTTCCGTCTCGGTGGAAAGGTCTCTCACTTTCTGCGTCGCGTCCAGATTGCTTTTGGAAACGCCGACCGTTTTTTCGAGGTCTTTCGAAATGGTATTGGCCAGAGTGGCGATGTTTTTCGCCGCCGCGTCGCTGTCCTCTGCAAGCTTGCGAACTTCCTCGGCAACCACGGCAAATCCACGTCCCGCTTCTCCGGAGCGAGACGCCTCGATCGCCGCGTTTAGCGCCAGAAGGTTGGTTTGAGCCGCGATACCGCTGATTTGCGCTACAAAATTCTGAATCTGATGTGTCCTTGTCCCCAGTTCTTGAATGCTGTGGGCGGAGTCAGAGACGTCCTGAGCGACCTTTTCGATGTCCTTGACAACCTGCCGCACCGCGTTCATTCCATTTTCACTGGCTTTCATCGCCGCGTCGATCTGTTTTGCGATGTCCGAGCCTTTTTCTGCCGCGGACTGCGCTCCAGACGCGACCGTGTTGGCCGCGATATTGACTTTCTCTCCAGTTGACGCGAGCGAGTTAAGGCTTGATCCCATTTCGTCCACATTGACGCGGACAAGAGCGACCAAGTTCTTCGTCTGCTGCGCCAACGACGAGAAGTGCTTCGCGGTATCGACGATATTGTCGTTCGTCTCCATCGACTCCACATATATGGAACACACGTGTTCCATCATTTGGTTGAGGTGTTCTTCCAGATCACCAAATTCGTCGCGTTCTGTTATCTCTATTCTTTTTGAAAAATCGCCCCCGGCGGCCACCATCGCGAAGCGGTTGATTTTTTTCGCGATTCTGCGTAGGTAGACGGCGACGAAGAAAAGAAAGAGCGTCGCGATCAAAAGACCGATAAGCGGAACAACAGCGCTTCTCGATACAAGGCTAAAGATGCTGTGGGAGATTTCGCTGTTGTCGACCATGAGAACCAATAGCCAGCCCGTTGCCTCGATTTCGCTATAGAACGTGCGCATGGAACCGCCGGCTGTCTCTACCATCGCGATCCCTTTCCTGGTTTGCAATGCCTGATTTCCAAACGCGGCGAGATTCGCGTCTTGTTCCCTGGTGATGGTGTCGTCGATTTTTCTGCTGTCGTCGTAAAAGGTGATATATTCGCCCGCTCTCCCCAGAATGAAAACTTTACTCGTGGTGCCCACGGAAACTCCATCCACGATCTTTTGAATATCCGTCAGAGCCATGTCGCTTGTCGCGACACCCCTCATTTTTCCCGCTTCGTCGAAAAACGGAACCGTCGCGGTGATCATCGTCGCTGTCGTCAAAGGGTCGTAGAACACACTCGACCAGATCGGATCTCCCTTCGATTTGCCACCATTGATATACCACTCTTCCTTGTAAAAATCGACGATATTCTCATAATTCGGCTCGTAAACGGCCTTTCCGCTGCTATCTTTATAAGCGTAGAGACCATAGGTTTCTATATTACTGTAGCAGGCGTAAGGCTCATACCAGATTCCGCCGCCTAACGTATTTTTGTTTAGAAGGATTGATTTCATCAGAAAAAATTTCACCTCGCCCCTGTCAAAGGTGGCGAGGCTACTCGTTTCCGCATAGACCGCAAAGCTTTTAGCGATTTCCGCGTTCTGAGAGAATTCTTTCTGAATCGCTAAGTCCAGTTTTTCCAGAGATTCTTCTATCTTGTTGTTTACCTGGGCATTGATCTGCGACTTCATTAGGCTGTTTATTATCAGCATAAATAGAACCATAGAAAGCGCGATGACCGGAACGACCGAAACGATAATACGTGACATGATACCTTTAAATTTCATAGAATATTCTGATCCTTTCAACGTACTAATACCTACTTATAATGAGTAGATACGTTTCGTCCAGTTTTCCAGCATGGAGATGGAGGCAATCACAAGAGCGAAATGTGTCTCACTCTCTTTTACTGGGTCGGCTTTCCACGCCTCATATTGCTGTCTTCATATTGCTGTCTTCATTTTGCTGTCTTCATTCAGCCCGCCAACGCGCCCACTTATACGCATATTCCTAATTTTCGCAAAAGCGCTTCGAGGGCGGCGGGTTCACTTGCTAGAAGGATGTGGGCGTCAAGAGGGTCAGATTGCGTCCTTCCCTCAGGCATGACGTTCAGGCTCGATTGCGTCACGAGCGCGATGTCTCCATACTGTCCGAACATAGCGGAAACGACGCTCAAAATCGAGCCAAGCATGTCGTGGGTCACGCTTGGCGTGCTGATCCCGCTAACGACTCCCAACAGGGTGTTTACGGAGTTTAGGAAAGAGCCCAATAAAATGTTACCTATCTCGCCCAACGCGCTATCTATCATCTCTTCAGACATGGAGGAGAATTCCATCTGCATTCCAAACTGTTTCAACACGAGCAGCGTCACCAGTTTGTCGACATCCTTTTCTTTGATCAGGAGCATGAAGTTCATGGACGCATCGTTGTCGGATGCCGCGAATACGGCGGTATAACTCGCGTCGGGATTATCGTAGTAGCTGTTCAGTTCGTATATCGATACGAGCTCCGCCCTGGGAACATCAATCTCTACCAAGCATCCTAACATGGCGGACAGCGCAGTCGCAGCATGCCCCGCGCCAATATTACCGATTTCCCGGATCGCGTCGAGGTGCATCTGATTCATCGATTTGAGGTCAAGCATAATTATCCTCCCAACCTTCCTGAGAACTTGTTGCGTCGATTATATTACTCCTACAATTTTCACATATAGTCTAGCATATTATATGCAGAAATAGAAACAGTTAGTTACCTTGATTTCACGGCGTCGAGATATTACATAAGCAAAGTTAATAGTTAAATTATTGGTATTGCTTATTTTAAAGATATTCCCTACAATAAAATCATCATTTTAACTTTTCTCTAAAGTAGTGACCTTGGTATAAAACCCTGTAAAAAAGACTTTAAAAAAGAAAGCTTTTATGAAGGAGGAAAAAATATTATGGCTAAAGATACGGTGGTGTTGAACGGGCTATCTCTTTCCCTTGAGGACGTCGCCAAGGTCGCACGGGAAGGCTGCGAAGCGAAATTGGATCTAGAAGCGGCCGAGGCAGTGGAGGAGGCTGCCGCCCTCGTGGAAACTTGGGCCTCCTCGGATCAAGTGGTCTATGGCATCACCACAGGATTTGGAGACTTGGCCTCCGTCAAAATCTCCCCCAAAGACCGTCGCATCCTTCAGGAAAACTTGCTCCGTAGTCACGCCTGCGGAGTGGGTACCCCCTACCCTGTGGATGTGACCCGCGCCATCATGCTTCTGCGCGTTAATACCCTCAGCCGCGGATATTCTGGAATAAGTCTCGCCACTTTAAACGGACTCGTCAAGCTCCTGAACGCTAACATCCATCCACTGATTCCCCGCCAGGGATCTGTCGGGGCTTCGGGGGATCTGTGCCCCCTGTCGCATTTGGCCATCGCGCTACTGGGCGATGGGGACGCGGAGTACAAGGGAAAGATTATCCCCGTAAAAGAAGCTCTGGCCCAAGAGGGCCTCAAACCCATTGCCCTGGGAGCCAAAGAGGGTTTGGCGCTCAACAACGGTACGACCGTCATGAACGCGGTAGGCGCGCTCGCGCTCTTGGACGCGGAAAAGCTCGCCAAAACGGCGGACATCGTCGCGGCCCTATCTCTGGAGGCCCTCCACGGAGTGCCCTACGCCTACGACGCCCGCACCCATGCCCTACGCGCTTATAGAGGGCAAGGCAACGTCGCCTCCAATATCCGCCGGCTCATCGAAGGTAGCGAAATCATAGAACGCTATAAACAAAACCGAGTGCAGGATGCGTATTCCCTACGTTGCGCGCCTCAGGTTCATGGAGCCAGCCGCGACGCGCTCTCCTACATCCGATCCGTCCTTGAAACCGAGATCAACTCCGTGACGGACAATCCACTGATCTTCCCCAAGGAAAAAGAGGCTTTGAGTGGAGGCAATTTTCACGGACAACCCTTAGCTTTGGCGATGGATTTCTTCGGTATCGCGATGGCGGAGTTCGCCAGCATCTCCGAACGTCGTCAAGCTCGCATGGTCGACGCTTCTCTCTCCGGTCTGCCACCCTTTATCATTGAGGACTGCGGCCTCAACAGCGGCTTCATGATTCCCCAGTACACCTCCGCCGCGCTGGTGTCCGAAAACAAAGTTCTCGCTCATCCCTCCTCCGTTGATTCGATCCCTACATCGGCGAACCAGGAGGATCATGTTTCCATGGGCGGGTACGCCGCCAGAAAGGCGGTCTCCATTTTGGAGAACACCCGCAAAGTTTTGGCCATCGAGATGCTCCTGGCTGCCCAGGCCCTCAACTTCAGTCTTTTATACCTCAAGCCGGGGCGCGGCACTCTGGCAGCGCACAGTTGTATCCGCCGCGTCGTGCCCTACATCCGAAAAGACGAGTATCTTCATCCTCTGATGCAGCGTATCATCGAGCTGACGGAGCGCGGTAGCGTCGTCGAAGCGGTGGAGTCCGAAATTGGGGAACTGGCTTAAATCGACCTGAATTTATACATCCTGAATTTATACATCAAATACTCCCGTGACCGGACGCAGAGCTGTCATTTACTCTTAGCGCTCGGTCAAGCGTTTATGTGGTTATCAAGATAAAACAATTCCTTGACACACTCCCACGACAAAAGTCGTGGGAGTGTAAGATCGACAAAGACAGCCGACTGAAACCGGTCTTACATCTTTTCCTTTAAGAGTGGATGTCCCTACTCTGAGAATATTTACAGCCGCCTTGATATCCCGATTGATATCCCGATTGATATCCCGGTCGTGTTCCGCCCCGCACCTCACGTTGATAAACCATAAAATGAATCATGAAACACATCCGCACAAAAAAGTCTCTGAAAAAAGTTTTGATCTTTTACAATAGAGTTATTTTGCAAAAACGTTCTGCTGAGACTATATATACCTTCTTCTATCGAAAAAAATTCCACTTGCTGAGACGACATGCTCATCAGCATGTAAATTCACTAACTGAGACTATCAAAAAGCGTACTTTTTGATAAAACCTCAGAATTGAAATTTGGACTCAAAATTTTGGAATAATTATGGTAGAATACTTAGGAAAAAATTAGCTATTTTGCTGTTGCTAACCAGTGATAGAGTGACTGTCAAAAAGTACACATTTTGATAGTTTCTTAGTGAATTTACATGCTGATGAGCATGTCATCTCGGCAAGTGGAGGTCTTGGTTAATTTGCATATCAATCCTATGCGGAAGGAATTATGCACCGGTTGCTGTGCTTGCGCAACTCGTTGTCCACGCCAATGCATCGCTATGCATGCGGATGAAGAGGGTTTTCTGTATCCTGTCACAAACGAGGAAAAGTGTGTGAAGTGTGGTGTCTGTGAATCTCTCTGTCCTGTATTCAATAAACCCTCAATATCGATAGATCCATTCAACGCGGTAGCGTTTGCTTGCGTTAACAAGAATCAAAATGTTCGATTGAAGAGTTCTTCCGGGGGTATTTTTTCATTGATTGCGGAGCGGGTATTGGCCAGTGGCGGGGTTGTTTTCGGGGTTGCTTTTGATGAGAATTTTCACGTTGAACATCGATATGCTGAAACGAGAGAAAACGCGATGGCGTTTCGGCAATCTAAGTATGTTCAGAGTTGGATCGGAGATGTTTATCGCCAGGTAGAAATTTTCTTAAAGCAAAGACGGCTGGTTTTATTTTGCGGGACTCCATGTCAAACGGCTGGGCTTCACGCTTATCTAGGCGGAACACATGATCTTTTGCTTACGCAGGATCTGATTTGTCACGGCGTTTCAAGCCCAAGGGTGTGGGAAAGCTATTTAGCGATGCATAAACGTAGAGCTGCTTCTGTTATAAAAGATGTGCATTTCCGAAATAAAAGCAGGGGATGGCGGCAAATTTCAGTAAAGATCACGTTCGAAAGCGGGAAAGAATATTGTCGAACATATAGCACAGATCTTTTTATGCGAGGTTTTCTGGCCGGGTTATATCTTCGGCCATCGTGCTACGCCTGTGCTTTTAAAACAATACACCGCCAAACGGATTTTACCTTGGCCGATTTTTGGGGGGTACAACATCTCTGCCCTGAGTTGGACGACAATAAAGGAACTTCACTTGTCTTTGTCAATACCTTGAAAGGCATAGATTTATTTAGATCTATTATGGATGACATGCTGGCCATGCCGGTGGATACCGTTAATTCGGCGCGATTTAACCCTTCCATGGAGCATTCAGCAGCCCTTCCTAAAGATAGAGGAATTTTTTTCGATAGGTTTCGTGAAGAAGGTATAGCCGCAGTCAAAGGTTTTTGCAAAATAACCCTATTGCGAAAGATAAAAACTTTTTTCAGAGACTTTTTTAGGCGGGTGTATTTCATGTTTCATTCCGGATTACCGGAAAAATAAGCTTAGATTCTTATCCGAAAAAGAAACAAGGTATGGTATTATGTTGTGGAAATAAATTGATTTTGAGGTAGTGGATCAAAAAATGTTGCATTGGAGGAGAGATTCAATAGACTACTTAAAAAATGTTTCAGATGTTTTATCTGTGATATGAAAATCAGCGCAATTATGGCGTATGCCAATCTTTTTGTAAATCTACTTTATCATGTATTGATTACTCCCGTTGTCATACGGTTGTACGGGCAAAGCGAATACGGAATATTCAGCGTATGTACCTCGGTGATTCAATATCTCAACCTCTTTCAATTCGGGTTCGGGACGACGTATATGCGTTACTTCATCAAGTTCGAACAGCAGGAGAATCAGCGCAAAGCTGAGGAACTTAACGGTATGTTCCTTTTAATTTATGCGATAATCATTGTTGTTGTGATTGTCGCAGGGATATTTCTTGTCGTAAACATAGAATCCGTTTTGGGTGAAAAAATTACCACCAGCGAATACGCTACGGCAAAAAAGCTCTTGGTTTTGATGCTTATCAATATGACGGTTACGTTGTCCACAACACAGTTTACAATCTTTGCAATGATCCGTGAAAAATTTGTTTTTCAAAAGGGACTCACTCTATGCGTCTCCGCGGTTAAGCCGTTCGCAGTACTTTTAATCGTTCTTTTAGGGTATAAATCCGTGGAGGTGACAATGTTCATAACTTTCTTGACATTGTTTTCCTCGGTCATTTCAGCCTGGTATTGCTTCGCAAGGTTAAAAATGAAATTTCGTTTCTCCGGTTTCGATATCCAACTCTTTTCGGAGATGAGTAGTTTTACATTTTTTATCTTCTTGCAGCAAATTATGGACATAATCAACTGGCAGATCGACAAATTTCTGGTAGCCCGATTTTGGGGAGCGAAAGAAGCGGCCGTTTATGCGGTAGGCGCACTTTTTTGTAACGTATATCTACAATTTTCCACGGCCATTACTCAACTGTTTGTGCCGAGGGCAAATAGAATCGTAGCACAAAAATTGGGAGATGAGCCTTTATCTGATTTGCTCATTAAAACAGGGCGAATCCAATTTTTCATTGTTACGTTTGTAATGCTTTCCTTTATTGTTTTCGGCCAAAGCGGGATACATTTTTTCGTGGGGAAAGGGTACGAGAACGTGTATTACGTGGGATTGTTTCTGATGCTCCCTCTCATAATGCCGCTATCGATGAACCTTGCCATCCACATCTTACGAGCGAAAGCAAAACACAAAGTACAATCTGTTATCTATATATTGGTAGCTTTTTTAAACTTCCTTGTCAGCATTCCCCTCTGTAGATTTTATGGCGAGGTAGGAGCTGCTTTTGGTACATTTATAGGAATGATTGTGGCAAATAACATTATCCAGATAATATATATTCAAAAAGTCGGCGGCCTTGATATAAAACGATGGTTCAGAGAAATTTTTTCAATTTGCCAGTCTTTTGTGATCCCAATAGTCGTCGGAATGTTTATAATGATATTTATAGATACTATGTACATTCCTGCATTTCTGGTATCAGGAGTTTTTTTTACAATGGTGTATATGGGCTCGGCATGGCGTTTGGGGATGAACGCAGAAGAAAAAAAGATCATTTCTACTTCTATTGGAATCATATTTAAAAACGTAGGTAAAAAATGAATGCCGACGATTGCGGATATTTTGGGCAGCGGATATTTTGGGCAGTGGGACAAATCTGTTGAAATCTGTTGAAATCTGTTGAAGTTGAAATCTGTTGAAATTGGAGAGAACGTGAAAAAATTGGGAATGTCTCTATTACAATAGACCGCGGTCCCCGCTTTGCGAATAGCGCGGTCCGCGGAGGAGTCTTCGAATTTATCCGTTGATAAATTTTTTGATGCAGTCCACCACTCGTATAACGTCATCTTCCTCCATCAGCGGGAAAAGCGGTAAAGAAATCGCGCTCTCGTAAAAACGCTCCGCCTCTGGAAAGTCGCCTTTCTTGTAGTTGAAGCGCTTTTTATAATAAGGATGCAGTGGAACAGGTGGGTAATGTACCTGGAGCCGGACGTCGTTTTCGGCCAGATAAGAAAAAAGCGCGCCTCGAATCTCCGGGGATACGCGAATGGGGAAAAGATGATAGGCGTGTCCGTCGTTGGCCGGCGGCTGTAAAACACCCCGCAACCCTGCTATGAGTCCCCGATAGAGAGCCACCAGCTCGTGTCTTTTTCCGAGAAAAGCGTCGAGACGCTTCAACTGACTCAGTCCCAGCGCACAGTGAATGTCCGATAGGCGATAGTTGTAGCCTAGAGTGAGCATCTCGCTATGCCAGGGGCCATCCGCGGCTTCCGTAAATTGAGCGGGGTCTCGAGTGATGCCATGGTTGCGGAAAAGTCTCAAGCGCTTGGCAAAGGCATCTTGATTGGTCGCAACCGCCCCTCCCTCGCCGGTGGTGATCTGCTTCACCGGGTGGAAGCTGAAAGCCGTCATATCCGCGTCGTAACCAATCTTATGAGGAGAATTGTAGTTCCGATAGCTTCCCCGGTATCCGCCCAAAGCGTGGCAGGCATCCTCGATCAAAACCGCGCCATACTCTTGGGCCATAAACTTGAAGGGCTCAATGTCGAAAGGGTAACCCGCGAAACTGACGGGAAGGATTACCTTGATCTTTCGAGGCAGTTCTTCAAGCTTCCGTTCCGCCTTGATGGGATCCATACAGAGCGTCCCGCGATCAATATCCGCGAAAACAGGCTCCGCCCCTACGTAAAGCGCCGCGTTTGCCGTCGCCGCAAAGGTCAAGGGCGTGGTCAACAGCCAGTCTCCTTCTTTTAATCCAGCCGCCGCCACGGCGCCATGTAACGCGGCGGTTCCACTAGAAAACACAATGACATGGCGTACTCCGATGTACTCCGCCAATGCTTTTTCGAAACGATCAACGACGGGTCCTTGTGTGAGCCAGTCTCCCTGCAGAGCTTCTGTCACCTCGGAGATATCGTCACAGTCGATCCACTGTCGTCCGTAAGATAAGGACTTCAACTTTCCAACCTCCCATGAATAAGCAATTTGTTCTATTCTTCCAATCTATTCTTCCAATCTATTTTTCCAACTCTATTCTTCCAACACTATTCTTCGAATCTATTTTTCCAAAGTCACCAGAGAGCCGCTGATCCAGCCTTGCTTGTCGCCTACCTCGTAGCGAATCCGGTACCAGGTGCTACCATCTCTAGCCGCACCTTTCTCCAAAACCCAAAAACGGTCTCCATTGGTTCCCCATCCAATGATATTATCATTGCGAGAGGTATCGGGAGCAGAGCGTAGCCTCACACTTCGGCCTGAGACAACACCGCGTTGAAGTCCTTCTTCTATCTTTTGGTTCCGTCGAGGGGAAACCTCTATGATCATCACATCCGGCTCCTGAGGGGTCGAGGGAGAAACGGAATCAAGGTCGCCCATATCAGGTAACGAAAAGATCCGCGCGTCCAGAGGAGGTAAAACAGGTTCTGCGTATGAAGCGGTTTCCGGAGCGGGAGGGAGAGATGAAACCTCCAACCCCGAAAGGACATTCAACAACGATTCCCCGGACACGATACGTTCGGGCAAAGAAAACTCGGACAAGGGTAAATCGGAAGAAAGATTATTAGAAGAAAGATTAGAAGAAAGCGCTGGAGAAGTTGACCCTTGCTGAACGTTTTTTTCGCTTCCGGCGACAACGGTCATCGACGGAAGAATCACGCTGGGCACGAGATCCGATGCCAGATTTGGCTCTTCCGAGAAAAAAAGAGCCAAAATCCACTGCCGCCCCGCCTGAACGTAAGAACCTCCAAAACTTTCGGGCCAGTTGGGGATAGCTAGAATAGCGCCAAATGTAAGAAAAACAATCAAGAACACGCTCGTCAAAAAACAACCGCATCCTTTAGACTTCTCTTCTTCTTCTTTCTCTTCTTTCTCTTCTTCTCTCTCTTTCTCTTCCTCTTCTTTCTCCTGCGGGCGAGTGACAATATCAATGCCCCCCTCCCTGAGGGCGTTGAGGCGAGCAACGCGATACTCATTTTCTGTAATATAACTCGCCTGCAACAAATCTTGAAGCTCGTCCAGGCGATCTTTCGTTCCCTTCATGTCTCTTACTTCTTTTATTTCCATGAGAGCAACTCCTCGAAAAATAGTCTGGAAAAAGTTTTACCTCTTTTTGAATAAATTGTCGAGCCCTTTTCGGAGTTGATTCTGGACTTCCTCTTCTATTTGCTTCTCTATTTGTTTTTCCGGCGACTTAGGAGACTGTTCTCCTTGCTGCGAGTTCTGGTTTTGCGACTCTTGAACATCTCGCGGCTGCACCGTGTCTGGTTTTTTGGTCGGAATGATCACGTCAATGATCTTTTCTTTGAGGATATCCTCGGGTTTCACGGGATTCTCTGAGGAAACAGCAGGGGATGCCGCAGGTTTTTCCTTCGCTTGTGTCGAGGACGGACCCACTTTCCCCAAGGAGATCGACGGTTTCTCGAAGGTGCCGGCTACCTTGACGGTGACGTCGCGAAAATCCGCTTCTTTGCTTTGTTCTCTTCCACCGCTAATCGCGCCTTTCAGGGCGGATTCGAGATTTTTCCCGCTGAAAACGTTCTGAAGATTGCCGCCTTTGAGCAAAGCCTCAATGCCACTCGTAGCCCCTCCCAACAGCGCGTTGATCAACTGGAAGTTCACATTAAGATCGGCCGTGAAATTGATTTTTTTATCGAAAGTGATTACGCCGTCTTCGGCAAGTTTGGCGCTTTTATACACTGGATCGTTGGCAGGGGGAACGACCGAGGTCCCCTTGCCAACCACGAGCTTGTCCATCGCGAGCCGCAAGGGCGCGGTGACTTTAGTGTAACGGATGCCTTCCACCCCATAAAGGGCACTCAGCAGGTTCAAACCGGAAAAACCGGTGATACTGCCCTCACCCATATCGAACTGTCCGCTGCCGGAGTAAGAAAACTTGCCGGCTGCGCTCCCGTCGATCTTCAGAGACAGATTGCCCTTGCCCGTGATCTTACCGGAAAGCCCTCCCGCCGCGTCCTGGACCAGTGTGTTCACGTCCACACCGCTGACCTTCAGTGTGTCGCTGAACTTCAGACTCTTTAAGTCGAAGGTCAGGTTGTTCGACACCTTTCCGCCATAGAGATCCAGGGCTCCCCCTGTCGATTTCACAGAACCGCCCCCAGAGAACCACTCCAGCGACAAGGGGAAAGATAAATTGCTCGTTTTGATACCAAAAGCCGTGACTGCGGTGGACCGAAGGCTGCCGGCTCCGCTGACGCCCTTGCTCGTGGATTTGACGGCAAGCTTCAGATCTGTTTTACCCGTCACTTGTCCTTTCAGGTCAGGCATCCCTGCCATCAAAGCCGCCAGGTCCAACCCGTCTCCCGCCACGTCGATATCCACCCCAAAGGGATCAGTCAGAGAGACGGTCCCTTTGGCGGAAAGAGGAGCACCCCCCAGATTGGCTTTGAACTCGTTGATTTTGATGGTCTTTGTGTTTCCCGACAGATTCGCTGCGAGCCCCGTCAGAGCCACTCCCTCGACGGAAACGCTCGGAACCTGTGCTGTAAAGGAAATCGCGGGATTGGAGGAGGGACCCGTCACGCTGGCTTTCCCAGAAAGAACGCCTGTGAGGTCCACACCTAGGCCTCCTGTTCGGGCCAAGGGCGCTAGGTCCAGTTGTTGAAACTCGAAAGCCAGATTCAGCGAGGCATCTTTTCCTGGGGACCCCATCGCCACCGTTCCTCCTCCTCGAACCGAACCTTCACCGCTTTTGGCCGAGACATTTTCAAGCCGCACTTGCTGACCATTCTTCCGAAGAAGGGCGGAAAGATTCTGCAACCCCACTCCTCCGGCGGCGATGGAAGCGGCTTTGAAGGAGAGATCGACCTTATCGAGTTTTGTTAGGTCTCCGGCCAGAGCCGTGGAGATCTCTAGATTTTTCGCGTCCACCAAGCCAAAAGCCGAGAGGGCTGGCGATGAAGCCAACAGGTCGATCTGGGGCTGAGGCAAATTGCCTCTGATTCTCACCCCCGCGTTGATAGTTCCCTGTAACTTGTAGTCAGCCAGATCGGGAACAAACTGTTTCAGGTTCTCCGGCTTAAAAGCCAGTTGGGCCGTCATATCTATTGTCGGCGTACTGGAGGACAAGGGTCCCAGCGTACCGCTGGCCTCGATGGGCAAGCCGTTCCAACTGCCGCTGCTTTTCCTCAATGTGAATCTGTCTTTGTCGTATGCGAAGGACAAAGAGGGTTTATCCAGAGTGTAGCCCGCAGCGGTAAATTTGGGACTGCTCAGGCTGCCGCTCAGCGAGGGGGAGGTGGGTTTGCCCTTGATGGCTAGATCGGCGGTGAGAAGCCCTGCGAGACCGTACTTTTTCCCGTCTGGGATCAAATCATCTACCTTCTTGATGTCCAGGTTCAGCAATTTCGCGGTCAAGTCCAGGTTCGCGCTGGTTAAGATCGACCCGATGGTTCCTTGTATGTAGGCCTGAGAGCCTTCCAGAACGAACTTACCGTTGAGGGTCGCTTTGTCGCTTTTTGCCAGCTTGATCTGGACGGCGAAGTTCTCGATACGTTTTCCAAGAAGGAGAATGTTTGGAGCCGAGAGTTCCACCGCGCCCGAAAGAGCGTTGGTCGGTCCTTGAATGTTGACCGAGAAGCGCTCCACCTTGCCGCCGACCTTTCCTAATCCAGGATAGAGTTTAGCCAGCTCCGCAAGAGGGGTATCGCCGCCCCTCAACTTGATCATAACGGAGGGCGTCTGGTTGTCTCGTACTGCCAGAGCGGCCTCACCCTCGATGGGAATGCCCAAAGACGTCACCCTCACGTTCTCCGCACTGAGCCGCGTGTTAGCGTACCGGAGTTGAGCGTCGATGGTCTCGACGGGGTATCCCCCTAGCTTGGAACCTTTAAAAGCCACGTTCGCCGCTATCAACAGATTGCTTCCAGCTCCCTCTACCGTAAAGCTCAAGTTCAGATTTCCGTCGTAGTCCTCCGTGGACAGAAAGTCAGGCCAAAAGGCGGTGAGTTCCGAAACGTCCAGGCCCGTGATTGATCCTTGAAAATCGAGAGGCACTCCCTCCGCTCCAGTCAGGCCCACGTTGCCGGATGTGGTGACGAGCCCCTTACCCAAGCGAAGCTCCGCCTTGTTGACGCCGACGGCTGTTTGCTGAATATCCACGTCCGCTATTCCCTTTACGGGAACCGCATTGACGGCACCGTTCAGAGTGACGTTCATCCGAGATCCGTTGATGGCGGCTTCAATTTCAGTTACGTCCACCGCGCCCCACTTGGAGGTGAAACGGCTGCTCAGAAGGCTGACGCGGTCAATGGGAAGTTCGCCCCCGTCCGAAGAACTCTGAAACTGGATTTTAGAGATTTCCTCGACAAAACGGTCCAGGTCCATCTCCACGCCGCTCACCGCCAGTCGCGCCAAACGGGGAGAAGCTCGAAAAAGGGACGCGAAATTGATGCTTGCTTGAAGGGTTTGGGCTGAAAACAGCGTCGTCTCCTGGTCGGATGGTGTCTTCTCTTGGTCGGATGTGTCGGATGTGTCGGATGTGTCGGATGGGGAAGACGGCGCCGAGGCGAGGGTTATGCCGTTGAAGGTATAACCTCGCACGGGGTTTCCGCTCGCACCGTGAATGGCAAGAAGCATCCCCGTCTGCTCCTTTACCGTTTTCGCCACCATGCCCGCCACCACCCCCCCGCCGATGTCGACGGTGGCGAGTACCCCTATCCCCACGGCGGCGATTCCCAGCAGCGCCAGGAGGACACACGCGAAGATCCTGCTCCTTGCGTACTTTTTTCTCAAAACCGATTTTTTTGAAGAAGATCTTGTGGAAGATCTTGTGGAAGATCTTGGAGACCTCGGCGATATCGAACGCTTGTCCACCAGATTCCCTCCTTGTTTTGTATTCTGGAAGTTCCAATGTCATTATACGGCGATTTTCGGCAGTCGGGTACGCCGTTTCAAATAAAAATCGAGCGTACATGTTTCTCATACGCTCGATTTTTGGGGGTTTGAAAATGTGTTGCGGCTAAAACTTGATAAAAATTATAGCGTCGGCACCGAGAGTCCTTTTTCCTTATAATATTTCGCCGCGCCGGGGTGAACCGTCACAGCTGCGGCGTCCAGCGCCTTGTCGAGGGAAACCAACTGCGCTTTATCATGAACGGGTCTCAGTTCGTCGAGATTCTCGAAAATAGCTTTGGTAATGTTGTATACCAAATCCTCCGATAGTTCTGCGTCACAGACCAACACCGCTAGAACGGCGGGAGTTGCCGTGTCGTGGTCCACACCCTTGTAGGTTCCGGCCGGGATCACGTCTTTCGTGAAGAAAGGGTATTCCTTAGTCAGGTTATTCAGCAGTTCATCATCGAAAGCCACCAATTCGATGTTTTTCTGGGCCGCCAAGGCCATAACCGCCGCCGCCGGGAACCCCGATAGAACGAAACCCGCGTCCATTTGTCCGTCCTGAATCCGTTCAGCGGTGTTGGCAAAGTCAAGGAAGTCCGTGTTCATGTCTCCATATTTGATGCCGGCCACGGATAAAATGAGTCCGACGCTATCCGCCGTTCCCGATCCCGGCGCGCCCACGGAAACGCGTTTGCCTTTGAGGTCGGAGAGGGTTTTGACACCGCTGTCTTTGGTCGATATGCACTGCACGTGTTCAGGATAAAGAGAGGCAATCATTTGAAGGTTTTTGACGGGTGTGTTGAAAGGTTTTTCTCCTTTGACCGCGCGAAAAGCCACATCATTCTGCACCAAGGCCAAGGTCACTTCATGCTCCGCGATCAGGTTGATATTGGCCGCCGAGGCGTTACTGGCTTCGGCCGTAGCTTTCACGTTCGGCACATGAGTGGAAATAACCTGAGCCAAGCCTCCGCCCAGAGGATAATAGACCCCCGCCACTCCACCGGTCGCTATGGACAAGAATGTCTCCTCCGCTCCTTCCGCGTCAGCCAGACATCCCGCTCCCAATAAAAATCCCACCAACAACAAAACCGTACACTTCTTCATATAAAACACCCCTTCTTTTTCGAATCAACCTCTTCGAATCAACCTCGAATGATCTCGAGCGCTCCGGTCCACATGGTCTTCGCGCTGTCCGCCACCGCTAAATTGGCCTCGTAAGCGCGACTAGCCACCAACATATCCGTCATCTCCCGCACTAGACTGACATTGGGAAAAGCGACATAGCCATCTTCGTTGGCGTCGGGATGCTCCGGCTGATAAGCGAGACGCGGTGGAGTCTGGTCCTCCGCGACTTCAAACACTCGTACTCCACCGATATCTTCATAGCCGCCGACGGTTTTATCCAGCATCTCCGCGAAAACCGGAACTTTCCTTTTGTAGGGACCGCCGGCCAAAGTCCTTGTCGTGTTGATGTTCGCCAAATTAGACGAAACAGTGTCCATCCACAACCGATGTGCCGTCAAAGCGCTACCCGCTATTTCCATACTCTCAAAGATTTTCATGACACGATCCTCATTTTTCGTTATTGTAATTTATTTTTAGACTTTTATCAAATTATTTTCAGTCATTCTTGAGCATTCTTGAGTCATTCTTCGGTCATTCTTCTGATCGTTTAAAATCATACTTACTTCACATTACCTGCCGCTGATGACGCTCCTGTAGTTGGCCAGTTTTCTGGCCGCCAAACGGCTCATCGCCCCGTACATCATGCGAGTCTCTGCCAGGACTGCCATTTCCCGCTCAGGATCCACATTGTTACCGTCGAGCCTGTAAACCTCGTCCTTGATTTTCAGCTCCGCGGGCGTTACGTCCTTCACCGAGGCGGGACGCGTGGGAATATGCCTGGTGTCCGTCACGATCATTTTCAACTTTCCCGTGGAGTTCATTACATCACGCAACTCGTCCTCGAAAGACATATTACGGCGTTCGTACCCTGGCGTATTCGCGTTAGCCAAGTTCCGAGACGTGATCTTGAAACGTTTTGCCAACCCTTCCATGTCCTTTTCAATAACATTCCACGTAAAATCTCCCAACATAAATCTCGCCTCCCTGATTGTTTCTCGGTAAAAAAAAGGTTCCTCTTTAACGAGGAACCTTTTATATTCAGCCTATTATATTCAACCTAGCGATTTTGATAAAACTTCGATAAAACTTCAGTAAGTTACCCGAGCTGATGTTGCCGAACCCAATTCTTCTACAAAGAGAGGAATCAAAACTTTGATATAGGTTCCCTTCATTCCAAGGCTGCGGCTCTCGATCAATCCCGCACTTTCGAGCTTACGAAGCGCGTTGACGATAACGCTCCGGGTCACACCCACCCGATCAGCCACCTTGCTGGCGATCGCAACGCCTTCTTCTCCCCCCAGCTCGGCCATGATGTGCTTCATGGACTCCATCTCGGAGTAGGAAAGTGCTCGCATTGCTTTTTGCACCGAGATTTTGTCACGGGAACGCTCCTCAATATTTTTGCTCCTGTCGCCCATCATTTCCATACTCACCAGAGTTCCCGCGTACTCCGCCAGAAACATGTCCTTAAGGGTGAAAGATTGCTCTGAACGCGTCAATACCAGTGTACCCAGACGGTTGGTAGCCACTTCAAAGAAGAGGGGAACGCACATAAGGTGGCTTTCCGAACCTGCGTTTTTGTCCAACAGATAAATATCCTCGTCATCGATCTCTGACTCGCGAAAACGGTTCACTTTTTCGAGAAACTTCCTCGGCAGGTATTCCTCTTCTTCTCCATCGAGAAGAACTTCCGAACCGTAATCTGAAACCCAGGCATGACCTAGAACCTTGCCATCTCTGCTTATAATATACGCATCGGTCTCCAAAAATTCAGACAACCACTTGACCAACATGGCATAATCCAGCATCTCTCCTTCTCTCCGATTTTGAAGAGCGCGACTTATCTGTCGAGTTTTTTCGAGCAGCCCCTCCAAAAATTCCTCGTTCATTTCACCTTCTGGGGCCCACTTTACATTGTCGGCCTTACTCTGTGCTTTCCTGCTCATGCCTATGCCTCCTCTACCTCAAGTGATCTCTCTTTGCTCTTACTGCCATGTTCTTACTGCACATAATGATTTTCTCTTTCTCTCCTCGTCTTCTATCGCTTTTTACATAATTCTCCTTTTGCGACGTAACGTTCAAAATGCCTTTCAAAACACGCGAAAAATATCGAAATAAATCTTTTCATACGTAAATAGGTTAAGCGATTATTCTTTCTGCTCTTTGTTATAGTAAATAAAAAATAATTCTAAACTTTTTGTTAAAAAATAATAAATGTTTTTTTTACAAAAGGTAACGGCGAATGTCCCTATTTTCAACTAACGGATTTAACCTAGTGTGAACAAAATCCGCGTCGATTTTGATCGAGGAGCGCGGTTCGTCGCAGACCGAAAAACTGATCTCCTCCAGGAGCTGCTCCAACATTGTGTGTAAGCGCCGTGCGCCGATGTCCTCCATTTCGTTGTTCATGGTGTTGGCCAGTACGGCTATCTCACGTGTGGCCTCGTCGGAAAAGAGCAGTTCCGTCCCCTCCGTGCCGATCAGAGCGATGTACTGCTTCAGGAGGCTGTTTTCAGGTTCTGTGAGGATCTGCCGCAAGTTCTCCCAACTCAAAGGTTGTAGCTCCACGCGGATCGGGAAACGTCCCTGAAGTTCGGGGATCAAATCCGAGGGCTTCACGCCGGTGAAAGCGCCCGCAGCGATAAAGAGAATATGGTCTGTCTTGACTGGGCCGTAACGAGTCTGCACCACCGACCCCTCCACGATAGGCAGAAGGTCTCTTTGCACTCCCTCACGACTGACGTCGGGGCTGGATCCTCCACCGCCCTTGGCGACGATTTTATCGATTTCATCCAGGAAAATAATGCCGTCTTCTTGAGCCTTTTCCATGGCTTCCTGAGACAAAACCTCGGTGTCGATCAATTTTTCGGCTTCTTCGGCCGAGAGAATGCGTCGCGCTTCGGAGACCTTCATCCTGCGTTTTTTGGACTTTTTGGGTAACATACCCCCCAGAATCTCGCTGAGATTGATTCCCATGGAATCCATACCAGAGGCCCCCAGGATAGGAATCCCCACTACGGAGCTCTCCGAAACCTCGACATCGATCTCTCTGTCCTCCAAGCGCCCCTCTTTCAACATCATCAAAAGTTTGGCGCGGGTGCTGTCGTTTTTCTGGGTCTCCTCGGAAGGCAGATCCTCGTCTCCACGATCATCAGAGCTTTCCGCGGTCCCGAAGACTCTCATGATATCTGGAACGGAAAATTTTCTGTCGCTTCGTGGCAACATCGCGTCGACCAAACGCTGTTCAGCCCGCTCCTTGGCATGGTCCTGTACTTCTATCAACATGCGCTTTCTGACCATAGCCACGGCGGATTCCATCAGGTCCCGCACCATTGACTCCACATCTCGTCCCACATAGCCGACCTCCGTGAACTTCGTGGCTTCCACCTTGACAAAAGGAGCCTGAACTAGAGCGGCGAGTCTGCGGGCGATCTCCGTTTTACCGACGCCAGTGGGACCCACCATGAGAATATTTTTGGGGCTGATCTCCCGAGCCATGTCAGAGGGCAGCTTCTTGCGTCTTACTCTGTTGCGAAGCGCGACAGCCACAGCGCGCTTCGCCTTGTCTTGTCCCACAATATAACGATCCAGATACTCTACGACGCTGGAAGGGGTCAAAGCCGCATCCCCAGATAGGGGTGCACTCAGAGTTTTCTTGTCGTTCATTCCACTCACTCCCCCAACACCTCCAGCGTCACCACGTTGTCGGTGTAAATACATATCTCCGAGGCGATCTCAATTGACCGCTTGGCAATTCGTGACGGAGGCCAATCCGTCACCTCACGGAGGGCGCGAGCCGCAGCCAGGGCATAGCCGGAACCCGAACCGATGGCAGACACATCCCCTTCGGGCTCGATAATGTCCCCCGCTCCACTTAAAAGCAGCGTCACGTCGCGGTTCGCCACCAGCATCATCGCCTCCAAGCGGCGCAGGGCCTTGTCCATACGCCACTCCTTCACCAGCTCAATTGCGCTTTTCATCAGATCTCCCTTGCACTGCTCAAGGCGGTTTTCAAAACGCTCCAAAAGCGTCATCGCATCAGCCGTACTTCCGGCGAACCCCGCCAAAACTGTTCCATTGTAAAGTCTGCGGACTTTTTTGGCGTTGGACTTGATGATCTGGGCGCCCAACGTCACCTGTCCGTCCCCCGCCATGGCCACCTCTTTCCCGAATCTCACGCTCACTATTGTCGTTCCCTCAAACAGAATCTTCATCTCCCATTGCAAGATCGGTTCGCGGATGATGGGCTATATAACTCTCCTTCATCCAGGAAGCCCTGATCGTCAGATATATCTGCGTCGTAGCCATACTATGCGCCGTCAAAGACTTTCCTTGTCGTCCGGCAAAAACGGGCCCGCTTTCCCACCGGCTCCGAGACTGTTGTTCAAGGTGGTCCATAAACTACCTCAAATCCCCTCATACATATCCACCTCATACATACTCATACATAATTGATGAAAGTAGCGCGGAGGCGAATTTGTCTTTGATATATTTAGAAAGTCGACAATTTTTTTTCTATTCATCTGCCCATCTTAATGGTTTCGTCTTTAAATGCAACCCGCCTATTTTCTATATTTTATTCTACGTTTTGTATTTGTTCGCGTATACGTTCAAGACAGGATTTCGCGTCCACGATCATCCAGCGAAACTTTGCGTCGCCCACCTTGGAGCCCATCGTATTGATCTCTCGGTTCATCTCTTGAATCAAAAAGTCGAGCTTTCTCCCCTCGGACTCCGTGCCCGACGCCGTCTCTCTGAATTTCGAGATGTGGCTGGCAAGGCGCGCCAGTTCCTCAGAAACGTCCCACTTGTCCGCGAGAAGGGTGACCTCCTGGGCGACGCGATTTTGATCGATTTCCAGACCGAAACGCTCCATGACCTTCTCTATGCGGGTCTTCAACGTCTCCAACGCCTCGGAGGAAGCTGTTTTCCACCGTGCTGCAAGGGCGCGGACCACTCCTTCGAACTCCTGGAGGTCCGACTGGACGGCCGCCTCCAGCTTCGCGCCTTCGTATTTTTTCATTTCTATTAGAGCCTCCACCACCGCCGCGATGAGAAGCCCCCAGGCTCCCTTTTCCTCTTCTCCTTCCTTTTCGCCGTTTTCGCCGTTTTCGCCGCCGACTCGCGAGGCATCGCAAACGCCGGGCAGAGTCAGAAAAAGGGCCAGGTCGGAAAGGGACGGGCTACTCGTCAACCCGAACGCCTCTTGCAGGCAGTTGCAGTATGAGCGCAAGACTTCCACATCCAGCCTTCCCGCTTTGCACCCGCTGGCCCAATCGATCTCTGCGCTTAGGCGAATTTTGCCCCTTCTCAGAGAGGTACGTAACAATGAGACGATCAACGCCTCAATAGAGAAAAGTTCCTTTGGCAATCGAACACTGAGCTCCTGATAGCGATGATTCACCGAGGTCAACTCAAAGGTAACCGTGCCCCAGGGAAAAACGCGAGAGGCGCGGCCGAAACCAGTCATGCTCAAAAACATGTCGTCCTCCAATCCAGCGCCAGTCGAGTCAGTAATAAAAATCGACCGGCGCTTTAAGAAATCTTTTTATACAAAAAATTTTGTCTTTAACAATTTGTCTTTAACAATTTGTCTTTAACAAATGGAAAAAGCGTTTTTTTAGGAAGGCAATAGGAAAACAAAACGAGAGGCGTTTCAGTTTCCAATTTCAGTTTCCAATTTCAGTTTCAATTGGCGCTCGTTTCGCTCACGAGCTGGCGGCCTCAAGAGCGAGCAGGGAATTTCTCAGGTCCGTCATGATTTTATCACGGGCTCCTTTGCTTTTATAAAACTCAGGGTCGAAACTCAGTGGCTTCCCGAAAGTCACGGTTATTTTCTTGGGCTTGATTATGCTGGAGCCCGGCGACATGGCGTCGTAGGTCCCTTTGACAAACGCGGGCAAAATAACCGCCTCCGCGTGAGCGGCGATCAAACCCACCCCTCCTTCCAAGGGTTGTAATTTCCCACTTGAAGACCGAGCCCCCTCCGGGAAAATGAGGACGTCCTGCCCTTCTTTCAAAAATTTGAAAAAACCCTTGAGAGCTGCTGCTGCTGCTGCTTTGTCGGCCCGTGAAACGGGAACAGCGCCCAAAATCCGTATAATGCGTCCAAAAAGAAATGGGCGAAAGAGTTCTTCCTTGGCGAAATAACGCAAACGGCGGGGAAAAGCCACGCCCACAATTAAAGGATCTAAGTTGCTGCAATGATTACAGGCGACAATGACATTTTTGCCTTTCGGAAGGGGTTCCGTCCACTTGATGGCAAGGCGATTATACAGCAGGAAAAAAAACTGAAAAAACATCCGCACTACGAAGTAAAACATATTCTCGAACCTCACCGGCTCACCTTCTTTTTTGCTTCTTCTTTTTTGCTTTTGCTTCTTCTTTTTTGCTTATAGTGTCGAACCACGGAACGGGCAAAGGCCCTTTTTAGGCGAAATCTTGCGTGATCCGACTCCGTATGATAAAAGCCAGTTCGTTCACAACCTTGTTTTCTTCCATCGAGGAGGTGTCGATCCGAATAGCCCCTCTGGGTTCTCGCAGGGGCGCGATCTCGCGATGACTATCGGTCCGGTCTCGTTCGTACATCTGACGCACTACGTCTTGATAGACGACAGCCTCTCCCCTTCCCAAAAGCTCTTGATAACGGCGCTTCGCCCTAGCCTCTAGAGAAGCGGTCAAAAAAAACTTTATATCCGCGTCTGGAAAAACGACACTACCTGTATCGCGTCCCTCCGCAATCAGCGCTCCATCCTTCGCCTGGTTTCGTTGCAGGTTCAGCAGAGCGTTTCGTACGGTTTCAAGGGCCGCGTACCGGGAGACAATACAATCCACATTTTGAGAGCGTATAAACTGAGTCACCTCTTCACCGTTGACGAAAAGGCTTTCCCCCTCGATACGAACGCCTATGGATGTCACGTTCTCCTTCAGTGCCGGGCCTTCGCTGGGAACGACGCCTTTTTTATCCAAAAAATAGGCGACAGCGCGGTAAATAGCCCCCGTGTCCAGGTAGCGGATGTTCAATAGTTTGGCCAAACGCTTGGCTACCGAACTTTTTCCCGCTCCCGCGGGGCCGTCCACAGTGACAACAAAGCTCATCTACAGTTCCCTCATGTCTGCCATTTCCTGCGCCGCCTGTCCCGCAAAATCGACTAGTTCCGACATGAGGACTTCGTAGTTCTCGATACCCAGGCGCTCGATGGGTTCCGGGTAGACATAGTTTTGCAATCCGTCCGCCCCGATCCCAATTCCCATCATCAAGCACATGGAATTAGCCACGGTGACAACGTCCACCACAGACTGAAATTTTGCTTTGTCAGGCAGCAAGTCGTTAGGTCTGTGATGCAACAACGTCGAATAATAATAGGCTTCGGGAAGATCCCACCGCTCCACCAAAAGAGAACCCACCACGGAATGGTCGAAGCCCAGAACCCTCACCTCGGCGTCGATGAAGGGGATGCGCTCTTCCTCCACCAGCTTTAGGATGATGCCGTACCCGAAGCGCACGTAGTCGTTCAACACCACTTTGCCGATGTCGTGAAGGAGCCCCCCCACATAGGCTTCCTCTGGCGGAACTTTTTTCGTCGCCTGGGCGATATACCGAGCGGCGTAGGCCGTCGTCAATGAATGGCGCCATAGGTCTCCACGGTCGAGAGCATAACCCGAAAGCCCCTTGTCCATAACAGAATAAACCGTAGCGGCAAGAACAATATTGCTGATGTTCTTATAGCCCAGAAGCGCGATAGCCTCCGAAATATCGGAGATGTTCCTCGACATGCCATAAGCAGCCGAGTTAGCCAATTTCAACGTGCGGAGGACTAAACCTTCATCCCTAGACAGGCTTGCGCCCACGTCCGAAGCACTACTGGCGGGGTCGTTGAGTTTTCGTAGCGTTTCTACCACAAATTGAGGAAATGACTTAATTTCTTTCATCTTATTGATGATACGTGTTTTAATCAGCTCTCTCGAACGTTCGTCTATTTCACTCATCGGTGCGTCCTCCTTGCGCAAGGGCTAAACTGATCCGCCTTTAAATATTCTAGTGCACAGGTCGGAAAAAGACAATTCTACAAACTCGCCCAATTGCAGCTTCTTCAGAATCAGATATCCTACCTTGCGCCTAACCAAAACCAACACGCTGAACCCGGCCAGCTTCGCCATAGTACGAACTTCCCGCTTCAATCCCTCGCCGACGACAACACGCAACCACCTCCCCTGGGGCTCTTTCCACATCGTCTCCACCTCGATAGGTTTCACGAGTTTTCCCTCTATCTCGAATCCCGATCTCCAGCGCTTCAATTGCTTGTGGTTAATCTCCAAGTTCAAAAGAATTTCGTATTCTTTCGTCACATTCTTGGAAGGATGTTGAATGCTCTGGGCAAAAGAACCGTCGTTGGTCAAGATTAACAGTCCTTCACTGTCCCTGTCCAGTCGCCCCACCGGAAATACTCGGGCGTTTTTCATCTCCTGGGGCAATAAACCCACCACCACGGGGTCGTATTTGTCGGTGACAGCGCACACCACCCCCGGAGGCTTGTTCATCGCCAGGTAGACCTTCGGAAGCGCTTCCAGGTTTTTCCCTTGGTATTCCACCATGTCCACTCCTGGCGTTACGGACAGATACGGGGCCAAGACGATCTTACCATTGACGCGTATCTCCCCGTTCAGGATCAACTGTTCCGCCTTACGCCTGGAGGATACGCCGCACTCGGCCAAAAACGCGTTAAGACGCATCGGTTTGCCCCACATCGGTGTCTTTCTCCGCTATCTCGGTTACCCCGGCTGCCTCCGCCTCCTCCGGGTCGGCCCCTAGTTCATCCAGCTCTTTCAACGTGGGGAGATCCGCAACGGCTCCGAGGCCGAAAATTTCGAGAAATCGGCCGGTGGTGCGATAGAGGAGCGGAGAACCACTGGCCTTCTTTCGCCCCGATATACGAATGAGTCCGTGAGACAAAAGTGTCTCTATGACTCGTTCACATCGCACACCCCGCAAGTCCTCTACCTCGCTTCGCGTGACGGGTTGATTGTAGGCGACCACCGAAAGAGTCTCGACCGCCGCCTTGCTGAGCTTAATCCGCCCTCGCTGAGTAGTGTCCCGGAAAAGTGCCATCACCTCCGCGAAATGGGGATTGGTCTCCAAAAGCCACCCCCCCGCCAAGACCTTTAGGACGAGCCCATGCCCTGAGGCGAGGTGCTCTTCCAGCTCCCTCAGAGCGGAGGTGATCTCCTGTCCTGAAAGGCCAAAAACGGCCTTCAACTCGCTCTCTGGAACGGGCGTGGAGGCGAGAAAGAGCAACGCCTCAATTTGCGCGGCCAAAACTGACAGCGATTTCGGGTCAACGGTCTTTCGCGAGGATCCTGACATCGGAAAAAAGAGCGTCCTGTTCTATCGTGACTTTACCCATGCGGCACATCTCCAGAACGGCCAGCAAGGTCACCACCAACACCTTGACGGACGGGGACAAGGCCCATAAAACGTTGAGCGAAAGCTGAGAACCCACGGCCAGCTTGTTCTCCAACTCCGCGATGCGGCTTTGAATCTGGGATTCTTCGGGCAGAGCTTCGGGCATCCCGTCCCATTCTTCTTCGATATCCTCATCCTCGGAGGCGAAACTGGACAAAGCGGGACGAGCCGCCTTTTTCTCCAGCAGTCCCCACCAGACGCGGCTGAGAAAATAAAGATCTCCAATGTCGTAAGTGGGTTCACCCTGATAGGCCTCCTCTTTGGGTACGGTACGCCGATAATAGCGGTTTTCGCGCGTCTTCCGCTCCTCCAACCAAGCAGTCGCCAAGCGATAGGGGCGGTATCGCGTCAGGCGTTCGAGCAGCTCTTCTCCGCTTATTTCCAGGTCCGCGTCTCCGCTTGTGCTCTCCTCGAAAAGTCCCTCCGGGGTAGACAGAGGGGTCGGCAGAAGAGAAAGGGTTTTGTGCAACAAAAGCCGCGCCATCATAAAGAAAAACTCTGACAACGTGTCCATCGAAGCCTTTTTTGTTTTTGAAAGATACGCTCCGTAAATACGCACCAACTGCGTCATTTTGATCTTGGATGCCTGCATCTGGCGGTTTTCCACCAGGTGACACAACAAATCCAGAGGGCCGGAAAACCCCTCAATGACAATCTCGACAATTTCCTTCGGCATAAGTTCCTCGAATACCCCTCAACGAATCAGCGGGAGCAGCCCCATAGCGGGGTAGATTTCCTCCATGGTCTCCCTAGCCACGATCTCCGCCTGTTTTCCTCCCTCCGCCAAAATATCGGTCAAAACAGCGGGGTCTTTTTCGTACCGAAGACGCCGCTCACGCATCGGTTCCATCATCACCACAAGATGGGTATTGAGCATTTTCTTGCAATCGACGCAGCCGATCCCCGCGGTGCGGCAACCCTTGTCGATTTCCGCCCGCTGTTCGGCGTCTTTGTTGAAAACCTTCTGGATATCCCACACGGGGCACTTTTCCGGGTCGCCAGGGTCCGTGCGCTTTTCCCGTGCCGGGTCTGTGAGCATGGTCCGAAGTTTGTCCCACATGGACTTGGTGTCCTCTGAAATGTAGAGAGAGTTACCATAGGACTTGCTCATCTTCCTCCCGTCGGTGCCGGGAACTTTTGGAGTGAGCGTCAAAATGGTCTGAGGCTCGGGCAGGATCTTCTCTCCGAAAAAATGGTTGAAACGCCGCGCGATTTCGCGGGCCAACTCCATGTGCGCGCTCTGGTCTTCCCCCACCGGAACCTTGTCCGCCTTGTACAGCAGGATGTCCGCGGCCATCAGGACGGGATAGCCCAAAAAAGCGTAGGTACTCAGGTCTTTGCTCTGAAGGTTTTGGATCTGTTCTTTATAAGTGGGGACTCGGTAAAGCCAACCCAAGGGCGTGATCATCCCCAACGCGAGAGCCAGCTCCGCGTGCTGAGGTACGTGAGATTGGACGAAAAGACAGCTTTTCTCGGGGTCGAGCCCCACAGAGAGCCAGTCCAGTAAAATACTCATGCAGTTCTGACGCGTTTTGCTCGAATCCGCGTAGTCGGACATCAGGGCGTGCCAGTCCGCGACACTGTAAAAACACTCGTACTGCTCCTGAAGGTCCACCCAGTTCGTCAAAGCCCCCGCCAAGTGTCCAAGATGCAGCGGCCCGGTGGGTCTCATGCCGCTGAAAACTCTGCCCTTGCTTTTTTGTCTGCTTTCCTTGTTCATTTCAACAACCACGTTCATTTCAACAACCACCTTGTTTAGATTAAATGAAGCCGGATTAAATTAAGATTGACTAAATTAAGATTGAGGCTAACGAGAAAAATCCGAGAAAAATCGCATTTTGAATAACTTGACGCGTTTTGATATAAATTGAATATAAATTAAATATAAATAAATATAAATTGAATAGATAAAGATGATCTCGCTGTCGTCTTAAAGACGCAAAGGCGTGTCGAGCGCTCTGCAATCGAGAAGCATTAGCTCTAGATCTCCTGGGACCGACAGATACCACGCTAGCTCCACCAAGGTCACGCTTTCCATTTCTCCGTGATCGACGATGGCCACCGGAAGCCCAGCGCGTAGGCAATCAATGATATCGTGGTATTTCATGTCCGCCGTAACGTAGAGGTCTGCTTTCATGGCCAGGGCTTTGGGCCACAAATTTCCTCCCGAACCTCCACACAACGCGATCCGCGTGACATTGCCATCCACCGGGCCGTAATAGTCGAGCCACGTCAAGTTCCACGCTCTTTTCACCCTGTCGAGGACCTCGCGAATGGAGGTTTCTGCGGCCAGGTCTCCCACGGCTCCCGCCCCCCCCACTTCCTCCTTGGCTTGAACGAGCTTGGCTTGAACGAGGGGAGTGATAGTGTTCAGCCTGAGTTTTTTGGCCAACACCCGGCTGACGCCGCTCTCCGCGTTGTCCCAGTTGGTGTGGGCTGTCAATACCACCATTTCTCCCTTGATCGCCATCTGTATCGTTCTCCCCAGGGTGGAGGACAGGTCGATGCTGTGAGTGGGCTTGAAAAAAAGCGGATGATGGGTGAGTATGCCTTGACATCCCTTGCGGAAGGCTTCTTCCATTGCATCAGGCAGAGGGTCTAGCGTGAGCCCCAGATGATGAATATCCCATTCAGTATCTCCCACCATCAGCCCCACATTGTCCCATTCCTCCGCCAACCGGAACGGGGCGATAGCATCGATTCTCGCAAGGATATCCCGGACTTTCACGTACCCCACCTCATTCGATAAAAATATCCATAACTCCAAACCTTTCTGGTCGGCATTGGTCAGAAGTTCTCCCGCGTCACGTCCAGTTCAGGTCTCATATTTCTTAATTATACATCTACACGAAAAAGGCCGCTCTCCCAGAGAAAAGGGGCGGGCGACCTTCGTTTTGGACGGCTTTACACTCTTTCCGACGCCTTTGCCACAAAGAAAGTAAAACGTTATAATCCTCTTCGACGTTCAGATGCTCGATTTAAGGAGGAGAAATGTGTGATGGGCTATGACTTTCAGGCGATAGAGTCAAAGTGGCAAAAAATATGGGAGGAACGAAAGAGCTTCGAGGTGGAGACCAGTCCGGGCAAAACTAAATTTTACTGCTTGGAGATGTTTCCCTATCCCAGCGGTGCCTTGCATATGGGACACATACGCAACTACTCTATGGGAGATATCCTTGCCCGTTTCCTCCGCAAAAAAGGACTGAACGTGCTTTACCCGATGGGCTTCGACGCCTTCGGGATGCCGGCGGAAAACGCCGCCATCAAATATAAGACGAAACCCCACGATTGGACCTGGGAGAACATCGAGTACATGACGGCGCAGCTCAAGCGTATGGGCTACAGCTACGACTGGAGACGACGAGTGGAGACCTGTAATCCTACCTACTATCGTTGGAATCAGTGGTTGTTCTTGCAGATGTATAAAAAAGGGCTGGTCTACCGTAAAAACGCGCCCGTCAACTGGTGCGAGTCCTGCGGCACGGTCCTGGCCAACGAGCAGGTGCTGAACGGGGCCTGCTGGCGCTGCGAGACACCCGTCGTCAAGAAAAGCCTGGAGCAGTGGTTCATCAAGATCACCGACTACGCTCAAGAACTTCTGGACAACATCGACACTCAGCTCACTGGATGGCCGGAGCGCGTTCGCATCATGCAGCGCAACTGGATAGGGCGCTCGGAGGGCGCGAGGCTCTCTTTTCGGGTGGCGGAACTGGACTACACCATTGAGGCGTTTACCACTCGCTTCGACACGGTGTACGGCATCACCTTCATCGCCCTGGCTCCAGAGCACGAGCTGGTCAAGGCCATGATCGACAAGCTGACTGAAGTAAATAAAGAAGTGAACAAAGAAGTAAATAAAGAAGTAAATAAAGAAAAAGCCAAAGAAATGTCCGACTTCGTGGCGAAGGTCATGGCCCAAAACGCTATCGAACGCTCCGCCGTCGGAGGAGAGAAGCTGGGTTTCAAAACACCTTTTACCGGCGCTCACCCCGTTACGGGTAAACCCATTCCCATCTGGATCGCCAACTACATCTTGATGGACTACGGTACAGGAGCCATCATGGGCGTTCCCGCTCACGATCAGCGGGACTTCGAGTTCTGCCGCAAATATAACATCGAGATCATCCCGGTCATTCAGCCGGAAGACGCTGGGGACGCGCCTCTCGATGGGGCCACGATGGAGGTCGCTTTCGAGGATGACGGAGTCAGTTGCAACTCCGGGCAGTTCGACGGGCTTCCGACGCAGAAGGCTATTCAGGCGATGATCGACTGGGGCGAGCGGGAAGACCTCTGCAAGCGGGAGGTGAACTTTCGTCTGCGGGACTGGTTGATCTCACGCCAGCGCTACTGGGGAACGCCGATTCCCTTCGTGCACTGCCCCAAGTGCGGTGTCGTTCCCGTGCCGGAGGACCAGCTTCCCGTACTGCTGCCCGAGGACGTGGAGGTAGTGGACGTGGGCCGCTCCCCGTTGCTAGACCTGCCGGAGTGGCTCGAAACTACCTGCCCCACCTGTGGCGGCAAAGCGCGGCGCGAGGCCGAGACCATGGACACGTTCTTTTGCTCGTCTTGGTATTTTGATCGCTATTGCTCGCCTAACCACGACAATGCCCCCTTCGATCCCACGGACACGAACTACTGGATGCCCGTGGACCAATATATCGGAGGAATCGAGCACGCGTGCCTCCATCTGATCTACGCGCGCTTCTTCACCATGTTCCTGTCGGACATCGGCCTGATGAAACCCGAGGTTCGGGAACCGTTCACGAATCTCTTGACCCAGGGCATGGTGATCAAAGAAGGGGCCAAGATGTCGAAGTCGCTGGGTAACGTCGTGGACCCGACGGAGATCGTGAACAAGTACGGCGCGGATACCGTGCGCCTTTTCATCCTCTTCGCCGCTCCGCCCCAAAACGATTTGGACTGGTCGGAGCAAGGCGTAGAGGGAGCCCATCGTTTCCTGGGCCGAGTCTGGCGTTTCGTGGAGGAGAACTTGGAGAGCTTGACGCGAAAAAATACGCTAACAGATCCCGTGCCCATGGCGAGCCTTTCCGACTCAGCGCAGCGCGACTTCAAGCGCAAAATCCACAACACGATATTCGCGGTAACCCGGGACATCGACCAAGAAAAACAGTTCAACACCGCCATCGCTCGTCTGATGGAGCTGACCAACGCTCTCTACACCTTCGCGCCCAAACTGGAGCCGACGGACGACGTTGGGCACCGGCTGTTGCGCGAGGCCGTGGATGTTCTGCTGAACTGCCTTTCGCCCTTCAGCCCCCATATCGCCGAGGAGCTGTGGCAAATGCTGGGTAACGGTAACGAAAACCTCCTTTCACGAACACCCTGGCCCGTTCCCGAAGACGACGCCCTTGTGGCGGATTCCGTGACGATTGTCGTACAGGTGAACGGCAAGGTGCGGGCCAAGTTGCCTATGGCGGCGGGTTTGGATGAGGCCCAATTGAAGGAGGCCGTCTTTGCCGCTCCCCAGGTTCAGGAGAAAATCGCCGACAAGGAAATCCTCAAAATCATCGTTGTCCCCGATAAGCTGGTCAATATCGTCGTAAAAGGCTGAGTTGATGAGTTAATGAATTGTCGAGATGTGTGGCCGCGCGTCTGTACTGGTTGTTAGTCGTAGACTCCCATGCCGCGTCTGATCGCCATCGAAGGCCACGAGAGCCAGAGGCGTAAACTGGAGGAGCTACTGGTGGACCTCTCGAAAAAAGGCTACGTTTTGACCGGCAAGTTCGAAGCCATTTTATCATCGGGAGGCTGGCCAGGTATTATAGCGGCTTCACGCAGTGGGGGGCTTTTCGACGAAAAGAGAATCACGGTGGTGGAGGAGGCGGAACAACTGGGCGCTTTTCCGCCCTCTCTCGTCGATTTTCTTGAAAACGAGGCGGACGACGTGATTGTCGCCGTCTTCGGTGGGGATACGAAAAAGGTCTTCGCGAAAGAGATCTCGCAAAAAATAACCTTCATTCGCGCCGATGCCCCCATCCCTCCCTGGGGGCGAAGGGAGTGGCTTCTCAATTTGGCGCTGGAAAAACGCTGCCATCTGGATAACGCGGCGGCCGCTCTTCTGGCGGAGTCTCTGGAGTCTCTGGAGGAGCTGCGGTCGGAGCTGGAAAAGCTGGTCCTGTGCGTGGCGGAAGGAGAACCTATCACCGTTGAACTCGTCAAGCGGCTTTCCTTCGACGAGGGGGGCAATTCCCTTCTGCGTTTTCTGGACGGCGTTTGCCAAGCGCGCCCTAAAGACGTAATGAACGCGCTGAAGTACCTTCAGGCGGACCCTTCCCCTCTGCCGCTTTTGACTGCCCTTTACAATCGCCTGCGCCCGGCGCTCTACATCGCCTGCGTTTCCTCCACAGCGGAGAAAAAGGCTCTCTCTGCCGTGGGCGCGACACGGGAATACGCGTTGCGCATGGCACGAAACGCCCTCGGACACTTTGGGGGCGAAAACATCAAACGTTTCATGTTGAGCCTCATGCGGCTTTCTTACCTGGAAAAAACCTCCGCCGCCGAGGGATGGATTGGCTTCGAGGTCGCTCTCTGGCGTCTTCTAAGCGGAAAACCAGGAAATATAAGCCGGTAATCGCGCTAGCGACCTCTTCACGGGAGGCTTATTTTCTATAAGTTATTTCATAAGTTATTTCGTATTTTATTTCATAAGTTATTTTATATTTTATTTCATAACGGAGGAATTTTACATGGGATTACTTGCGCGTTACGCGAAACTTTTCCCCCTGACGGCGGCGACACCGGCGGTGAACTTGGAGGAAGGCAACACGCCTCTTATCTACCTACCACGTGTCAGTGAGGAACTGGAAATCGAGCTATGGGGAAAATTCGAGGGTTGCAATCCATCGGGGTCCTTTAAAGACCGTGGCATGGTCCTGGCCGTGGCCAAAGCGTTGGAAGAGGGAGCCCGGGCGCTGGTCTGCGCTTCCACAGGGAATACATCCGCGTCTGCGGCCGCTTACGCCGCCGCCGTGGGCATTCCCTGTTTTGTGCTTCTCCCCGCGGGAAAAGTCGCCCTGGGGAAGCTGGCTCAGGCCCTGATGTACGGAGCCACGGTCATCGCGGTCAATGGGAATTTCGACAAAGCCTTGGAGCTGGCCCGTCAGGCGGCAGAGAGCCGCGGGTACGCTATGGTAAACTCCGTCAACCCCTACCGTCTTCGAGGCCAGAGAAGCGGCGCGTGGGAAATATGCGAGGCTTTAAAAGACGCTCCTGACTGGCACTCCATCCCCGTGGGCAATGCTGGAAACATCAGCGCCTACTGGGCGGGCTACCTGGAGTACCGTCAACTGGGATATATCACAAAAACCCCTCGCATGATGGGCTTTCAGGCGGAGGGAGCCTCTCCTCTGGTTACGAACAAACCCTGTCCCAACCCTGAGACCGTCGCGACCGCCATCCGTATCGGCAACCCGGTCAGCGCCAAGCCGGCCCGCGCCGCGGTGGCTGAATCCAATGGCGAGTTCAACTCCGTCACCGACCAGGAAATCTTGAGCGCCCAGCGCCTTTTAGCGTCGAAGGGCGGGGTTTTCGCCGAACCGGCATCATGCGCGCCTCTGGCAGGACTCCTGAAGCTCAAGGCGTCGGGTCGGTTACCCAGGGGGATCAAAGTAGTGATGGTCCTTACGGGGAACGGTCTCAAGGACCCGGATACGGCCATGACTCAGGTAGGACGTCCCATTGAGATCGGGGACGACTTGAACGAATTGCTGTCGGTTTTGGAAAAACAGGCGGGGTCCTGATGCGCGATCCTTTGATTTCCGTGCGAGTTCCCGCCACCAGCGCGAATCTGGGGTCGGGCTTCGACACCTTGGGTATGGCCCTTTCCCTTTACAACGTCTTCAACGTCAGGGGACTTCTGTCTCAGGGACGCTTTGCCTGCGACGTGATCGGCGAGGGCACGGGGATCCTCTCGGACGCGGGGGATAACATGGTGATTCAAAGTTACCTTCGGGCCTGCGAGACCTGGGGAATGATTCCTCAGGGATTCGAGCTGGAGTGCCACAACGTCATCCCCTTGTGCCGAGGATTGGGAAGCTCTTCCACGGCTGTGGTGGCGGGTGTCGTTTTGGCAAACGCCCTAGCCAGGCGCGATACGCCTGAGGCGGAACTGTTGCGGGTCATGACCTCCATTGAGGGACACCCCGATAACGTGGCGCCCTGCTATCTGGGAGGAATGACGGTCAGTTGCTGGGATGGGAAGGAACTGCGCTACGTAAAACTTCCGCCACTACCTGAGGACATGCACGTCGTCGCCGCCGTCCCTGATGTACAGGTGAAGACCAGTGACGCGCGCAAAGCTCTTCCCCAGGAAGTGCGGTTCGGCGACGCGGTCTTCAACTTGGGGCGTGTCGCTCTTCTCTGCGCCGCCTGGGCCACATCCCGGTGGGAACACCTGACCTGGGGCATGGACGACAGGTTACATCAACCTTACAGATCTCGGCTTTTTCCGGGGGGCGAGGTCATCATGGATCGGGTGAGGAGCATTTCCGGTTGCCTGGGAGTCGCCATCAGCGGGTCTGGCCCCACCGTGGTCGCGTTGATTCGGGGAAAGCCTGGCCAAGCGGCGTCCGAGATGTGCCGAACATTCTCCGAACATGGGGTCGCCTCTCAGTTTTTCGTCCTAGAGGGCACGGCCGAAGGAACACGATTGACCATTTCTAAAACTTTTTCTAAAACTTTGCTTGATATTGTATAATATATTGTATAATATACCATTTTTTAATGCGCTATTTTTTAATTTATAAGGGGAGGCGATCTCATGGCAGTATTCAATTTTATGGATGCTGGGCCATATACTGTTTTTCTCAAAAAGCAAGGCATTGAGTTCACTTGGCGAAGGATCGGCATCGACGCCCTGGGCGCTATGGCCCATGGACTTTTCGCATCGCTGCTTATCGGCACGATTATGAACACGTTAGGCACCCAACTTAGCATCTCTTTTCTTAATCAAATAGGCGGATTCGCCACCGCTGGTACAGGCGCTGCAATGGCGCTTTCCATCGGTTTCGCGCTGCAAACTCCGCCTTTCGTGCTCTATTCACTGGTGGCGGTAGGCCAAGCCGCAAATTCCCTGGGAGGTTCTGGCGGCCCACTGGCGGTGTACTTTATCACCTTGATTGCGGTATTCGCCGGTAAGCTGGTTTCCAAAATCACACCGGTGGACTTGATAGTCTCGCCTTTTGTCACCATCTCGGTTGGCATTTCCGCCGCTTATTTGTTAGCCCCTCCCATCGGCAAGATTGCTTCTTCGTTTGGAATCGCCATCATGTGGGCTACGGAAATGCAGCCGTTCATCATGGGTATTTTGATTTCGGGAATAGTCGGTATTATCCTCACCTTGCCTATCAGCTCGGCGGCGATATGCGCCGCGCTCGGTCTGGTCGGCCTGGCAGGCGGAGCGGCCGTTGCCGGATGTTGTGCCCATATGGTGGGCTTCGCGGTCGCCTCTTGGCGGGAAAACAAAATCGGCGGACTCCTGGCGCAAGGACTGGGCACATCCATGCTGCAAATTCCCAATTTAATGAAAAAACCCGTCTTATGGCTGCCTGCCATCGCGGCTTCGCTGGTAAACGGTCCGGTAGCAAGCGTTATTTTCAAGTTAAAACAAAACGGCCCGCCCATCGCGTCCGGTATGGGCACTTCAGGCATGGTAGGTCCCATCGGCGTGATCTCCGGCTGGTTCACTCCTTCAGAAGCGGCCGCGGCCATAGGAGAAGTGACCATACTTCCCTCTTATTTCGACTGGCTGGGTTTGCTGATGATAGCTATCGTCATTCCTGCTGTCGTAGCCTGGCTCGTCTCGGAATGGATGCGCAAACGCGGGATTATAAAAAATAGGGATTTGTGGATCGAGTGCTGATATCGGCAGCGCTCATCGGGCATGATTCCTGAAACGTGGTTCTTATGCTGGAAGGTAATGGCTATTTTGTTCTTGATGGCGGTTTATGGCAGTTCGCGAGTATAAAACTTTATCCGAAAAACAGAAGGAGCTTTGAGTATGAATTCAAATTTTCCCCGTGAGCCCAGTGGACCACTCGATGCACAAATTTTCGACGTTCGCATCGACCGCACGTCAGCGCGTATCACCCTGCTGGGCGTGCCCGACATTCCCGGCGTGGCCGCGGGGATTTTTTCCGAGCTGGCGGGGCGCGGTGTCGGCGTCGCGATGATCGTACAAAACAACATGCGAGGAGGCGTCACGGATGTGGGCTTTCTCGTGGAGAAAGCCCGTTTGGACGATGCTGTGGAGGGCTGCCGGAAGGTAGCTAAGACCATTTATGCCCAAGGGGTTTCCTTCAGCACGGAGATTGCCCGGGTGTCCCTGATGGGACTGAACCTCGACCGCGCTGTGGACCTCCCCGCAAAGATGTTTTCCACCCTCGCGGAGGCAAAGATCAACATCGACATGATCGTCTCCAACTCCTACGACATCACCTGCGTGGTGGCGGCAAATTCCGCCGAAGCCGCTGCCGCTGCTCTGCGGTCAAAATTTCTCTGAAGAGTTCTCTTTTAAGACATTTTCCTTTTCGGCGCTCCGTACACCGCTCCGTTCCACGATATCCAGGACTTGACGCGACTTGTTCATGGTATAAAGGTGCACGCCGTCTACGCCCTCTCGCCAGAGTTCCGCAATCTGTGAGGCCGCGTAGTCAGACCCCGCGTCCTCCATCGCTTTGTTGTCATTGGCGTGCCGTTCGAGAATCGCCTGGAGCGCGGGGGGCACGGAGCAATCCGATATTTCCACGATGCGGCGGATTTGCTGCGCCTTGAAGACCGGCATGATACCGGCGATGATAGGGGCCCGGCTTCCCGCGGCGCGACAGCGGTCGCGAAACTTGAAGAAGAGATCGTTATCGAAAAAGAGCTGTGTTATAAAGAAGTTAACACCTGCGCGTTCTTTGCGCATGATCACCTCTATGTCCCACGCCATATCTGGACTTTCCGGGTGCTTTTCTGGATAGGCCGCGCCTCCCAAACAAAAGTTTTTAGAGGTCACGAACTCCACCAGATCTAGGGCGTAGTGGAAATCGACCCAAGGAGCTTGGGGGAACTTTATCTGAGGTGGCACGTCGCCTCGAAGTGCCAAGATATTTTCGACTCCCGAATCCGCTAAAGCGGCCGTAATCCGTCTCGCGTCTTCCTTCGTGTACCCCACAGCCGTCAGGTGTGAAAGGGGCGTCATCTTCAGCTTCAGAACGATTTCCGCGATCTCCAACGCTCTTGGACGGTTGTGTCCTCCCGCGCCATAAGTCACGGAGACGAAATCAGGAGATTGAGCGGTAAACGCTGCCAGAGTCTTGCGGATACCCGACAGGTCTTCATCATGTTCCGGTTTTGGGGGAAATATTTCGAAAGAAAGAGTGCGTCGTTTCTTCAGTATCGAATTGATTTTCATGTTTTCATTCTTGCTCCGTCCTCAAATTTTTTTAGTTGGTTTTTACTCGATTAATTTCATTATTAATTTTCATTGTATACTGAGTTCAATGCCTTTTGACATACTCCCACGACTAAAGTTGCGGGATTCTAAGATCGACAAAGACAGCCGCCTGAAACCAGTCTTACGTCTTCTCCTTTTTTATTTTTTAAGAGTGGATGCCCCCACTCTGAGAATATTTACAGCCGCATCAATATCCCGATTGATATCCCGGCCGTGCTCCGCCCCGCATCTCGCGTTGATAAGCCATAAGTTGATAAACCATAAAAGGAGTTTAACATGAAAGTAGACATATGGCAAGAAACCAAATACAAAACAAACGCCGCCGTTGGCAGCGTTGCGATTCTCATCCAAAGGCGGAAGTCGTTGGCTTTCTCATCGCTTTATCGTAAATCAGTTTTATAATCTCAATATTGCCGAAAACCCAGTTATTTTTCTAATTTTGCTAAATTTAACTTGCTTTATCAATTTGTGATAATATAAGTAATTATCAATATGGAGGTCCTTGAAGTGAGTGAGAAAAACATTTTGCAGAGAGAGCAGTGGGAAAGCCGCCTAGGATTTATCCTCGCGGCTGCGGGTTCGGCTATCGGTTTGGGCAACATCTGGCGTTTCCCGTACCTTGTGGGTAAAGATGGCGGAGCGGCTTTCGTTCTGGTTTACCTTCTGATTACCGTTTTCATAGGGTTTCCCGTTATGTTAGCGGAATTCGCCATCGGACGCGCGGCGCAGAAGACACCTGTGGCCGCCTTCAAGGCTATAGGACACCCGTTCTGGTCCCTGATCGGTTGGTTGGGCACCATAGCCGGTGGTTTCTTGACCCTTTCTTTTTATAACGTGGTCGGTGGCTGGACCATTAAGTACATGGTCGCGAGCCTCAACGGCCTCGCCGAAATGACCGCAGTGGGACAATCCGCGGCTTTTTTCGGAGCGTTCATCAGCAATTCATACCAAGTCGTTGCTTTTCAGGTCCTGTTCATGGCCTTAACGATGCTGGTGGTACTCGGCGGCATCGGAAAGGGAATTGAAAAAGCCTGTAAGATTATCATGCCGGCTTTATTCGTCATCTTGATCATTCTGATTCTCCGCTCTTTGACCCTTCCCGGCGCGGGAGTGGGGGTCGAGTTCTATCTGAAACCCGACCTGAGTAAGTTGACAAACGAGACATTGCTCGACGCTCTGGGGCAGAGCTTCTTTTCTCTCTCCCTAGGCTTGGGCATCATGATCACCTATGGAAGCTATCTCGGAAAGGACCAGCACCTTGTCTCCGCCAGTCTGTGGACGGTTTCCCTGGACACGTTGGTCGCCTTGCTGGCGGGATTCGCCATTTTCCCGGCGGTATTCGCCATGGGGCTTGAACCAGGCCAAGGCGCGGGGCTGTCTTTTGTCACCCTTCCCGTCGTGTTTTCCCAAATGCCGGCGGGTATGCTCTTTTCCTTCCTCTTTTTCCTGTTGCTCTTTTTCGCCGCCATCACATCCTCCATGTCCCTTATGGAGGTAGCCGTGAGCTTCGGAATGGAGAAGTTCAGATGGCAGCGATCCAGAGCCGCCTGGATTTTGGGTATCATCATCATCATCCTGGGCGTGCCCTCCGCGCTGTCTTTGAGCGGCACCCCCACCATCGCGGGCAAGGCTTTCTTCGACGCCGTGGAGTACCTCTGCAACAACGTCTTCCTGCCGGTGGGATCTTTCCTCGCCAGTGTCTTCGTCGGGTGGTTCTGGCTTCCCAAGGCAAAAGAAGAGCTAACCAACGGAGGCGAACTACAGTTCCCCTGGTGGAACGTCTGGGTGTGGTGCGTGCGGATCGTGGCGCCCGTGGGCATCGCCTACATCTTCGTGTCAGGCTTAAAATGGTAATGATGATTTCGTTTTAAAAATCTTCAGGTTTGCGTAAGACAACGGAGGATTAGGATAGGATTGATCAACGCAACACATCGCAACACATCTCCGCGTGATTCTCGATTCCGCCAAAGAGCCAGAATGCGGCTCGGCGGAGTCGAGGATTAATGTTTTTTTGAAAAATACCTATACACTGCGTCATTATTGCGCTTATTGCAGCTCATTACAACAAAAGCCGATATCGGCGACTTTTTTCTCGCGTTTGGTATCGACCTTTGTTTTTATCCGGTGAAAAAGCCGTGATGAAAAAGCCGTGATGAAAAAGCTCCGCGGTCGGGAGATCTTTTATAGGCGAGCCCCTCGCCCTTCGGCGATGTTGCGGATCAGGGCGCTGCCGATAACGCCGGCATCGATGAGATCGCCGAACTCCTCAACCTGGGTTCGGGTTGTGATGCCGAACCCCAGCGCCACGGGAATGGAAAAGTATTCTCGGACTCGCATCAGAGCATCTTGCAGTTCGGGGGGAAACGTTTCTCTCACACCCGTAGTCCCCAGCACAGAAACAAAATAAAGGAACCCCTGCTCTACCTCGGCGTACTTCTTTAGACGCTCTTTAGGAGTATTAAGGCCCACCAAGGGAATCAAGTCCAGGTCGAAGGCATTCAGAGCCCGTCGCGCCTCATGAGATTCCTCTAAAGGCAGGTCGGGTATGATAGCGGCGGATAGCCCCGCGCTGGCGGCGTCTTGGGCAAAGTGGTCAAGTCCGTAGTGCAAAAATGAGTTATAGTAGCCCATGAAGAGCAATGGCGTCTCGAAATTTTGCTTATGGCGTCGAGTTTCCTCCAGAAGGCGGGCAAGGGTCATTCCATTCTCCAGGCACTGAAGGGACGCTGCCTCCACCACGGGGCCGTCCGCCACAGGATCGCTGAAAGGAACCCCGATCTCAATGACACCCGTGTCGGGGTCGTCCAGCTCCTTTATCACGTCCCAGAAAGTATCTTCCTGGGGATACCCCCCTGGAAGGTAGGGAATGAGCGCTTTTTTACCCCGTTTATTGATGCTTCGTATTCTCTCGGTGACGCGGCTCATCGTCGTCCCTCCTTTTCTTTTGCTTCTTTCGCTTTTTCTTCTTTTGCTTTTTCTGTTTTACTTTTTGCTTCCTCGATGATATCGATGTCCTTGTCTCCGCGCCCGGAAAGGCACACCAGCACATCTTTGCCTTGAAGCTCACTCGCGTGCTTCAGTACCCAGGCCACCGCGTGAGAGCTTTCCAGAGCGGGGATGATGCCTTCAGCGCGGGAAAGCCTATGAAAAGCGTCCACGGCCTCGTCGTCTATGATCATGCCATACTCCGCTCGACCCGTGGCATGAAGGTACGAGTGCTCCGGTCCCACGCCGGGGTAGTCCAGTCCGGCGGCGATGGAACTGGAGCCCATGATTTGACCGTCCTCCGTTTGGAGCAGCATCGTGCGCGTTCCGTGTAGAACCCCAGGAGACCCCAGATTGAGCGGCGCAGAATTGGCACAGCCCGCCTCTCCCGTGCCCGCAGCCTCCACTCCCACCAGACGGACGCCTTTTTCCTTGATGAAGTCCGCGAAGGTTCCGATGGCGTTGGAGCCGCCCCCCACGCAGGCCACTACCACATCAGGCAACCGGCCGGTCTTCTCTTTCATCTGGCGTTTGGCCTCGCGGCTGATGACAGACTGAAATTCCTTCACCATCGAGGGGAAAGGATGGGGCCCCGCAGCGGTACCAAGGCAGTAGTGGGTCGACTGCTGGTCGGCGATCCAGGTGCGGAGCGCCGCGTTGATAGCGTCTTTCAGCGTCTTCGTCCCGCTTTCGATCGGCACGACTTTCGCTCCAAGTTGTAACATTCTCCGAACGTTGTAGGATTGGCGTTCCACGTCCGTGGCCCCCATGTAGACCACACACTCCAGCCCCAGCATCGTCGCGGCCGTCGCCGTGGCCACACCATGTTGCCCCGCTCCGGTCTCCGCCAACAAGATCTTCTTACCCATATGCTTCGTCAAAAGCCCTTGACCGATCGTGTTGTTGATCTTGTGGGCCCCTGTGTGGTTCAGGTCCTCGCGCTTCAGATAAAGGTTCAGCCCTACTTCCTCCGAAAGGCGCCCGCAACGGTACACTGGGGATGGGCGACCTACGAAGTCCCTCATCAGCCCGTCGAACTCCTCGCGAAAAGCCCGCGAGGGCACGATTTCCTCGAACGCCTTTTCTAGCTCCAACAGCGGGGGTATCAACAGCTCAGGAACGAATCGGCCGCCAAAATCTCCCCAATACCCCTTTTTCATTTTTTTATCCTCCTTATCGCTTCTAGAGCTTTTATGACTTTTGCTGGGTCTTTCTTTCCCGGCGCGCTTTCTAGAGCGGAGTTTAGGTCAAGACCGAAGGGCGTGATTTTTTCGGCGAGCTCGGCGGCGTTTTCCGGGCCCAATCCACCCGCCACGAAAAAAGGGCGCGGGCTTTTTTCTTTCAGGAGACGAAGAACCTTCAGGGGCAAAACCTGCCCCTGTCCACCTCCATCTCGTCCCCCGTCGAAGAGGAAGCAGGCCGCCGAATCCGCGTAAAGCGCCATTTCCCTTTCCAGCTCCTCCAATCCCTCTAATCCCTCTAATCCCTCCGCTAAGGGCCAGAAGACTTTCACGACGCGCTCCGCGCCGATTGCGTGAGCGATGGCTCTGACCTGGGGCAGAGGTTCTCTTCCGTGCAGTTGCACACGGTCGAGGCGCGCTTCCCTCACCACGCTCAGGATCTCTTCCACGGGTCGGTTTACGAAGACTCCCACCCGCTCCACATCCTGGGACTCCAGGCGGGCCGCGGCCGAGGGTGTCACGGCCCGAGGGCTTTCCAAGGCGAAAATGAACCCCACAAAATCCACCTTCGATCGAACACACAGATTTAGGTCCTCTTGGCGTGACAGGCCGCAAATTTTTATTTTTACCTCGGAGGCCATCATATCCATCATATCCATCATATCAATATCAATATCAATGAGCCTCGACTAGCGCCGACAACGCTGCCGCGGGATCGTCACTCCCCATTAAAGAAGTTCCCACCAAGAAGGCGTCGAACCCCAAGGACTCCATTTCCTCAATTTGACAGCGGTCTTTATAACCGCTTGCGGAAATCCAAAACTCGCCTTCTCTTTTGTCCGTGATCAGGTCGCGGGAGAGGGAGAGATCTGTCTTCAGCGTGTCTAGATCCCGGTTGTTGACCTGCACGATGAAAGGGTGATCGGGGGAACGATTCAAGAAATTCTGCGCACGCAGGCGTTCCAGATCTCTGGTCGAAAAAATTTCGCACACGGGCTCCAAGCCGTAAGCCACACAGGCGTCGAGAACCTCCGCCAGCTCTACGTTGTCCAGCATCCTTATGATAACCAGCAGGGCCAAAGCGGGAGTTTCGGCGGTGGCCATCACTTGGAGGGGGTGAAAAATAAAATCCTTGCGCAAAAGAGGCCGTTTTGCGCTGGCCGCTTGTTCCAAAAACGAGAGTTCTCCTTTGAAATAGCGAGATTCCGTCAACACCGATATTGCCGCGGCCCCTGCTTCGGCGTAGCAGCGTGCCGCGTCCTCCGGCGCCAAAGTCAAGTTGATATTTCCCTGAGAGGGCGAGGTTCGTTTGTACTCCGCGACGATGGCAGACCGGCCTGGCCGCCTCGCGTGTCTCAGGGTCTCTCTGAACCCAAAAGAAGGGTTCTGAACCGGCGAAATGAGGGACATTTCTCCCCGTTCTTGCCGTGAATGCAAGTTTTTTATCTCGTCTTGTTTTGCCTCTCGAAAACGCTCAAGCATAGAGGGCATAGGCGCGCCCCTCCCCAAAAAACTTTTTCCCCGCGACGCCGCTCTCCACGACCTCTTGTGCCCGTTTCACCGCTGCCGAGAACGTCAGGTCGTCCTCCAACAACATGAGCGCTACGGCTGTATTGAGAGTGAGCATATCGCGTACCGCCGGCCTTCCAGAACCTTGCAACGCCTCTAGAAAGACCTCCACAGCCTCGTTAGGGTCTCGCACAGAGACCTCCTGAGGGGTACGCAGCTTTATACCCGCGCTTTCGGGGTCAAGGACGTCCTGCCGGGTCCAGCCGTCTCGTACCCACATCACCTGTGTTTTACCGCAGGGCGAGACCTCGTCAAAACCGCCCGCGCCAAAAACCGCCGCGCCGCGTTTGACTCCCAGCATCGCCATCGTCTCCCCCAGCAAGGACACGTAACGTCTGCCTGGCACTCCCAGCAGTTGATGTGTGGGACGCGTGGGGTTCAGAAGGGGGCCAATGATGTTGAAGATCGTATGAGCGCCGATCTCCTTGCGGACGGGGGCGATGCGCTTGAACGCCGGGTGATAGAGGGGCGCGAACAGGAAAACGAAATTTGAGCGTTCCAATTCCTCCGTCAACCGCGCGGCGGGGAGGTCCAGGGGCACCCCCACCGCCTCCAAGATGTCCGCGCTGCCGGAGACGCTCGACACTGATCGGTTGCCGTGCTTGGTTACCTTGTATCCCATAGCGGCAAGGGTTAGAGAAGTCGCGGTGGAACAGTTGAAGGAATGGGTTCGGTCTCCGCCGGTTCCCACGATATCGATGTGAGGGCCCGTAATTTCTGGGACCGGCGCCGCTTCCGCCAACAGCGCCCGGGCGGCGCACAGGAGTTCCAATGACGTCTCGCCCTTGGTTTTCAAGCCCATCAAAAACGTTCCAATGCAGGCTGGGGACATGCTCCCGGTGTACATGGCCTTGAAACTCTCGAAGGCTTCGCCGTATTCCAGGTCTCTACCATTCGCTAACTTTTCGAACACCTCGACGAAGAGGCTCTTCGGTTGGGGAAAGACCATGTCGTTGGCCTTGATCCCCTCCATCGCCGCGCCGCTGATGGTCAGGGGCGTGGTGTCGACGCACGTTTGTACCGCAAATGGTTCCATTTTCTGTTCCTCCTTGTGTGAGTTGTTGAATAAAAAACACAAGGGGCTCCCCTATTTTGTAGGTCGGCCCCTTGTGTTCGATTTTTATCGTTTCCGTTACATGACGATAAAAAAAGGCCGAAAGGTATCTCATACCCTCCGGCCCGAAAACGTCAACCGGCGGGGCAGCTTAAAGCCACCACCACCAAGAATTTACGTTACGTTTTACTTTATTTTTCGTGTTGTCCACTTTAGTCATTTCGACAACCCTCGCAAGTTTGTAATCTATTTTTTAATTTTTCTTCTTTTTGTACCCTACTTTTCAATTTACGATAATATAACTAAAATAACATTCCGTTTTTTATCTGTCAAGTCATTCTTAGAGAACTATATTCGTCTGTTTTAGTTGTTCTATCAAAAAGCCCCCCGAAAATTTTCCAAAACTCGTCCAGGCATGAGAACGCAGCAAGCTGATGCTCGAAAAACTAAAAAGCAACTATCAAAAGGCATGCCTTTTGACAGCCACTTTGGCATTAACCAACAACAGCAAAATAGCTAATTTTTAGTTAGGTATTATACCATAATTATCCCAAAATTTCGAGTTCAAATTTCAATTCTAGGGCTTTA